>NZ_JBKSWG010000012.1:0-85348 GCF_047234585.1 Sellimonas sp.
CATGATCACAGGTGCTGCTCAGATGGACGGAGCTATCCTTGTTGTAGCTGCTACAGATGGTGTTATGGCTCAGACAAGAGAGCACATCCTTCTGTCCCGTCAGGTAGGTGTACCGTATATCGTTGTATTCATGAACAAATGTGACATGGTTGACGACGAAGAACTTCTTGAATTAGTAGAAATGGAAATTCGTGAACTTCTTGACGAATACGAATTCCCGGGCGATGACACTCCGATCATCAAAGGTTCTGCTCTGAAAGCTCTTGAAGATCCGACAGGAGAATGGGGCGACAAGATCATGGAACTTATGGACGCTGTTGACAGCTACATTCCGGATCCGGAACGTGCTACAGACAAACCGTTCCTTATGCCAGTCGAAGACGTATTCTCTATCACAGGACGTGGTACAGTTGCTACAGGTAGAGTAGAACGTGGTACACTTCACGTATCTGACGAAGTAGAAATCGTTGGTATCCATGAAGAAACACGTAAAGTAGTTGTAACAGGTGTAGAAATGTTCCGTAAACTTCTTGACGAAGCTCAGGCTGGAGATAACATCGGTGCTCTTCTTCGTGGTGTTCAGAGAACAGAAATCGAAAGAGGACAGGTTCTTGTTAAACCAGGCTCTGTAACATGCCATCACAAATTTACAGCTCAGGTTTACGTTCTGACAAAAGATGAAGGTGGACGTCATACTCCATTCTTCAACAACTACCGTCCGCAGTTCTACTTCAGAACAACAGACGTAACAGGTGTTTGCGAACTTCCGGAAGGAACAGAAATGTGCATGCCTGGAGATAACGTAGAAATGACAGTTGAACTGATCCATCCAGTAGCTATGGAACAGGGACTTCGTTTCGCTATTCGTGAAGGTGGACGTACAGTAGGATCTGGACGTGTTGCTACAATCATCGAATAATTAAAGATTGTATATTGAATTATTATCGTAAGATGATGATATAAATAGAATCCCCGCAGGATCATGGTTCTGCGGGGATTTTGTATCGTAGCTCTTTGCCAAGAGCTTGGGTAAAAGTTTTGTATTGTATAAAATAATATGGGGCGTCGAGATCTTTTGAACCTCGATGCCCCATATTTTGCGTAGGCCTGTACAGGTTTGAAATTTACTGAAGCTTTTCTCCGGTAATCATTTCGTAAGCCTGAAGGTATTTGTCGATGGTCTTCTGTACGATGTCATCCGGCAGAGTCCAGTCGTTGTCAGGGTTTGCTTTCAGCCAGTCACGGGCGAACTGTTTGTCGAAGGATGGCTGACCATGTCCTGGTTCATATCCTTCAGCTGGCCAGAAACGGGAGCTGTCCGGTGTGAGCATTTCGTCGCCAAGGACGATGTTGCCTTCTTCGTCGAGACCGAATTCAAACTTCGTGTCTGCAATGATGATGCCGCGGCTCAATGCATAGTCTGCACATTTTTTGTAAAGGGCAATCGTGTAATCACGGAGTTTGGATGCGTACTCTTCGCCTTTTCCCGGGAAGTATTTTTCCAGATGTGCCACACTTTGTTCGTAGGAAATGTTTTCATCATGATCGCCGATCTCAGCCTTTGTGGATGGTGTATAGATCGGTTCCGGGAGTTTATCGGATTCTTTTAGTCCTTCCGGCAGTTTGATTCCGCATACAGTGCCGTCTTTCTGATAGCTAGCCCAACCGCTTCCTGTTATGTAGCCGCGGACAATGCATTCTACCGGAAGCATGTTCAGTTTTCTGCACATCATGCTGTTTCCATCGAACTGCGGCTGCTGGAAGAACTCCGGCATATCTTTTACATCTGCTGAAATCATATGATTCGGCAGGATGTCGCTTGTCATATCAAACCAGAATTTAGAAAGCTGAGTCAATACAGCTCCTTTTTTTGTTACTGTGTTTTTCAGGATCACATCAAAGCAGCTGATACGGTCGGTAGCAACCATGATCAGACTGTCGCCGTTGTCATAGATTTCACGGACTTTTCCTTCTTTAATTGGTTTCATTTCACACACCTCGCTAAGTTTTTCTACGTGTTTCCTATACTAGGATAAACATAGTGGAGACAGAACACAATAGGTTTTTTAAAATTTGTCAAAAAAAATCCACTGTTCTTTTTCTTTCCGAACAGTGGATCTTTAACCTATTCCATCCATTGGTATGTCCTCCTTATTTTTTCTTATCTATTTGAAACTATTTATTTAAAATAGTAGTTTTCGAAATAGATTACCGTCCCATTGGTCTGACCTCCTTGTTTTTGATGAACCAAATATAACTCATAAATAAGCAGATGTCAATAGAAATACAGAAAAAAATAGAAAAACATATAAAAATACAGAAAAAACAGGGCGGATAAATAAAATATCTATTTTATCTGATCAAGAGATGCCTCGAAAATACGGATATCAAGGCCGAAATCAGCGTATCCGTCTCGTATGGATTGTATATATTCCGCGGTAGGACGACCGTCACGGGCATCTTCACACATGATATAAACCATGGCATTTTTTTCGGTACCGTCTGTGAGTGTCACAGAAAGTGTTTCCTTGTAATAAAGATCCGGGTACACTTCATAGATATCAAGAGCTTTTTCGTCTTCCGGGGAGATCTCCCACAGGCCAACAGGTACGACAGAGCCTTTTTTTGGCTGGATAGTAGCATAAAAGCCGCTTTCCTTTCCACGGTAAAGAAGTTCCCAGTCTTTGAGAATTCCGGATCCTGCCGGGATGGCTTTAGGGCAGCGTTTTGCCATCTGAGCTTTATTGAGATTACTGCCATAAGTGATATATAGTTTCATTATTATTTACCTCCTTCATTTTGATATCTATATTTTGCACGATTCTCCGAAGTTTTGCAATAAAAATCGTGTTGTTCTGGTGCGCAGATGCCAGTCACGATTTTGTGATAATTGTCCAAGGGAGTTTTGCCGGAAGCCGATTTATAGTAAAATAGCGGTAGAGCGTGGACAGAAAGGAGAAATGGTATGGCAAACATATTGGTAGTGGAAGACGACTGGGAGATGAACCAGGGAATTTGTTATATGCTGGAAAAAGAAGGATTGCATACTGTGGCTGCACACTCAGTGGAGGAGGCAAAGGGGCATTATAAGAATATAGTACTGGATATGATCCTTCTTGATGTGAATCTTCCGGACGGAGACGGATACGACTTTCTGAAGTGGATGAGAGAGAAGGACAACATACCGGTCATCTTTTTGACAGCGCGTGACCTTGAGGAAGATGCCCTGAAGGGTTATGAGCTTGGAGCGGAGGACTATATCACGAAACCGTTTTCCATCCGTATCCTTATGAAAAAGATAGATTTGATTTTGAAACGAAGAAAAGACGTCAAAGGACAAAGTTTTGACGATGGATTTCTGCGTATTGATTTTGTAAAAGGAAAGGTGGAGATCGAAGGCAAAGAGTGCCCTGTGACACCGACGGAATTTCGGATCCTGCAAGAGTTTATTTCCCACAGAGGGCAGCTTCTCACATATGAGGTGTTTTTGGAGTATCTTTGGGAAAAAGGAAATCAGTTTGTGGATAAGCATGCACTGGCAGTGAACATGAACCGGCTGCGAGGAAAGATTGAGCAGGGAGAACACAAATATATTTCAAATATATATGGGATGGGATATCAATGGATTGGATGATGATTGTTTCAGGGGGTATGTTTTTCGTGTCAGGCTTTCTTCTTTTTCGGACAAGGAAGATGAAGAAGAAGATATATATATTTGCAGAACAGCTGGAACAGACGATGGATGCTGTTCTTGCCGGGAGAGAAGCGGAAAGAAGATATGAGATGGAGGATACGCTGATCGGAAGGATAAGTGAGAAATTTGCTCGGGTTTGTCATATATGGGACAGGAAGAAGGAGGAAGAGAAGGCTGAGAAAGAAAAGATGAAAGAACTGATCGCGGATATTTCCCACCAGACGAAAACGCCGATCGCAAACCAGAAGATTTATCTGGAGATTTTGCGCGGCGAGGAACTGCCGGAGCGAGTCGTAGAATTTCTTGCCAAGCTGGAGCATCAGACAGATAAGCTGGAGTTCCTTTTTCAGAGTATGGTAAAAATGTCCCGGCTTGAGACCGGGATCATTCAGATTAAAAAGAAAGATCAGGATATTGCCAAGACTGTACAAAGTGCGGCAGCAGCCGTTTCCTGCAGAGCGGCTGAAAAAAGGATCAGGATTTCCCAAAAAGGGATTCTGGAGATACAGGTACCGCACGATCGAAAATGGACAGAAGAGGCAGTAGGCAACCTTTTGGACAATGCGGTAAAATATACGGACGCAGGAGGAACGATACATGTCTTTACTGTGAGGGGAGAAATCTATACAGAGATCCATGTGAAAGACAGCGGGAAGGGGATTGCAAAAGAACGGCAGGCTCAGATTTTTACCCGATTTTACAGGGAGCCGGAGGTACATGATCAGGACGGCGTCGGCATCGGACTCTATCTGACCCGAACGATTGCCGAGCTGCAGGACGGCTATGTGGAAGTTTGTTCTGAGCCGGGAAAAGGATCGGATTTTCGGATCTGTCTTCCAAACCAGCAGGGGAATGCTCACAGTGCTGTGATAATTTAAGATTGAGACTGGTTTGTGATTTTGCCCTGATATGATCAAAGTATCAAAAAAAGGAGGCAGAAGAGATGAGTCAATGGATCGTAAAAACAGAAAGTCTGAAAAAGTATTATATGTTGGGGAAACATACGGTAAAAGCGCTGGACGGTGTGGATCTTTTGGTAAAAGAACGAGAGTTTGTGGCGGTAATCGGAAAGTCGGGGAGCGGAAAGAGTACTCTTCTCCATATGTTAGGTGGTCTGGATGTTCCTACAGAAGGGGAAGTCTTTGTGGACGGACAAAAACTGTCCGGGATGAACAGGGACCAGCTGGCGATATTTCGCAGAAGGAAAGTTGGCTTTGTATTTCAGAGCTATAATCTGGTACCGGATTTGAATGTATATGAAAATATCGTATTTCCCGTGGAGTTAGACGGGAAAGTGCCGGATCGGGAGTTTGTGGAGGAAATCCTTCAGGTTTTACATTTGAAAGAGAAGGAAGAAGCTCTTCCGAATACTCTTTCAGGCGGTCAGCAGCAGCGGACAGCAATCGCGAGAGCGTTGGCATCAAAACCATCCATTATCCTGGCGGATGAGCCTACAGGTAATCTGGATACATCGGCAAGCCATGATGTGATCCGTCTTTTGAAAACAGTGGCCAAGAGATTTCAACAGACAATCATCCTCATTACACATGACAATGATATTGCGCAGATGGCGGATCGGATCATCCATATTGAAGATGGAAAGATTGTGAAAGCGGGGGAGATGCATGATGGAGAATAATAACAAAAAGATTATCTGCCGCATGGCCATGAGAGCGCTCAGACATAATCGAAGAAGAAGCATCCTCCTGTTTGCGGCTGTAGCGCTGTCATCTTTTATGATCTTCAGCGTTTTTACGATAGGAAGTACCTACTATAAGATGACGCGCCTTCAGAATATTCGGATGAATGGAGCGGACTTCGATGCCGTGATGTATGGGGGATCTGAAGAACAGCTGGAAAAATGTAAAACAGATGAGGATGTGCGTGCGGTTGGCCTCGTAGGGGTAGCTGGTTACATTGAGGAGACGGAAGGGGACAAAACGGCTAATTTGGGTACTGTCTGGGCGGATGAGACATTCTGGAACGAGATGATGTCTCCTGCAAGAACTTCCGTAGAAGGAACTTACCCGCAGGAAAAAGAAGAAGTCATGGTAACAAGAAAGGCGTTGAAGACATGCGGGCTGGAAGACCGGCAGATCGGAGATTCTTTTCGGGCAGTCTATGTGGACGGAAAAGGACAGAAAAAGGACATGGAGTTCCGTATATGCGGAATTTGGGATGGATACGGAGACAAAAATGTGTTTTACATTTCAAAAGCGCTGTACGATACATGCGGATATGAATTTTCCAGTGTGGTGTCCGGGAGATGTCACATCGATTTTGCAAAGACATTCCTAACGGAAAAAGAACAGCAGGAATTTCAGGAGAAGATGAAGCTTGATAAGCAGCAGGCTTTGATCTTTACGGAAGGAATGGCGGCATCCATTCCGATTTATTTCGGGATGATAGGAATCGTGATGATCACGTGTTTTTGCGCTTACTTGCTCATATATAATATTATGTATTTGTCTGTGGCCGGGGATGTTCGTTATTATGGTCTGCTTCAGACTGTCGGCATGACAAAAAAGCAGATCAGCACATTGATGAAGAGGCAGATGATGATTCTTGGAAGTGCTGGTATTCTGGCAGGTGTCTTATTGGGTGCAGCAGTGTCGATCGGTTTCATTCCGGTCATTTTAGGATCCCTGGGGATAGATGCAGACAAAATCGGTGGAGTACAGATTTCCATGCATCCTCTCATTTTTCTTTTGACGGCTGCAGTAGCGGGCTGCACTGTCTGGATCGGCAGCAGGAAACCAGTAAGAATGGCAGTGCGGATTTCTCCTGTGGAAGCAGCTCGATACAGGGCGTCTTACGGAAAAAAGAGCAGAAAAAAGACGGGAAAAGGAAAAATTATCTGGCGCGTGGCAAAAGAGCAGTTTCTGAAAGACCGGAAAAAGACGACAGTCATACTTTTGTCGCTGGCAGCAGCACTTTCGGTATTTCTCTGTATGGTCACGATCATTGAAAGCCAGGGAGCCAGAACGATCGTATCGAACTATATGGATATGGATTTGGTTTTATATAATGATACATTGAAAAAAGAAGATTCAGATAAATGGGAAAAACTCATGGATGACAGGTTTCTGGAGAAAATCAGACACAACAGAGGGATAAAGCAGGCGAATCCCCTTTATTTTGCCAGGATCGATGTCCCATGGGAGCCGGAATTTTCCGATCAGTGGATGAGAGAATTTTATGAGATGTGGATGTACGAATCTTACGATGATGTGAGAGAATCTTACAGAAGCGGCACAATGAAAGATAATCTGTTCTGTGTTGTCGGGATAGATGAAGCTGAGTTTGACTATCTGACAGGGACATTAAATACGAAAGTAAACCGAAAAAAGTTTTTCAGTGGGAAAACCTGTCTTCTCTATCAGAATGGTCTGGATATTGCCGAATCTGATCTGAAAGGAAAGCGTGTAACTTGTACCGGATATGGAGATCCGGACAATAGGCGGACGTTTGAAATTGCGGGTCTCACGGGAGAAAATTATTACATGGCAGCGTCCCAGAGCCGAATGACGATTATTGTAAGCGCTGATACTCTAAAAGAGTTTCTTCCGGATGACCAGATTACCATATCCAGAATTGCGGTCCGCTATGAGAGAGAATACGATAGGCAGGCGGAGAAAGAGATGATGGAACTGGTCGGAAAAAGTCCATACGCCAAAGATTTTTCAAGTACATCGAAGATAGAGGAAAAAGAGATGGTAGAAGAAGCTCAGGGGAATCTGACGGAAATCGGGATCTGTATTGCTCTGATATTGGCATTTATCGGTATCCTGAATTATATGAACACAGTAACGGGAAATCTTCAAAACCGCCGGGTAGAGTTTGCCGTCATGGAAAGTATGGGCATGACACAAGGACAGATACGCGGCATGCTTATCATAGAAGGTCTTTTCTTTGCAGCGGGTTCTCTTTGTATTGCAGCGACTCTTGGGACGGGAATTACCTGGCTGATTTTTCAAGCGGTAAATTATCGGAATGTTCCTTTTGCGGTGCCGATTGGGCCGGTACTTCTCATGACAGCAGCGATTCTTTTGATCTGTACGTTGATTCCGCTTTTTGTATGGAACAGTATAGCGAAAAAAGGAAGCGTTATCGAAAGAATGAGACAGACAAAATAATATTTGGAACGCGGTGCAGTTCTATTGTAATCCCCTCATTTTTGTATTATAATAAATAATACAAAAGGAGGGGTCTTATGGATCAAATAAGGATCGTGCAGCTTATTTATTTGGGAATCTATCTTCTGTTGTGTGCCACATTCTACTGGACGTATATCCAGGAAGCAAGAACTCGGTTTGGGCATCCATTTATGGTACGTATCACAGCAGTGATGGCCAAAGAAGAAAGTGTCCAGGAAATACTGGGACAGTATAAAAAAAGAATTCGGCTGTTTTTCTTTGTATGCGTCTTCCTGGGTGCAATCATTTTCTTTCTTCCTCCTCAGTGGGGATTTGTGTGGATGATACTGTCTGGTTTTGTACAGATAATGCTTCCATCCAGGATCGAGAGAACATCAAGAAAGCGTCTTATGCTTCTGAAGCAAGAGAAACAATGGTTTATCCGTACAGAATCTCGACATAAGATTGACCTGAAACTTGACAGGAAAAGGTCTAACCAGTCGATGCCAAGCAGCTGGTGGTTTCTCATTCCTATTGTGATTCAGTGTATCGCCTTTGTATACTGTCTTGTTCAGGGAGAAGGCGGGAAGACGTTTGCTGCAGTCTGTGTACTCGGTCTCCTTATCATAGCGGCCGGAATCGGATTCATTCGCTGGCTGCCAAATAAGACATACTGCGAGGAGTCCACTGTCAATCAGAGGCTGAATGGAAAGAAAAAAGCAGCAGCCAGCAGGGCGTGGCTCTGGATTTGCAGTGGGGATGCAGTGTGGAATCTTGGCATTGCAGGATTTCTTTACAGTGAACGTCTGCAGTGCCTGTTTCTGGCAGGAGCAGCGCTCATTGTGTCTGTTACAGCGGCAATCCTTGCGTTGACTGAGTATGGGAGAGAGAAGCAGTATGAGCTTGCCAGTGAAGTCGTGTATGAGTATGACGAGGAGACATACTGGGATGTCGGCTGGTTTGGACTTCGATATTCCAATCCTTACGATCCTCAGGTTTTCAAAGAGAATAACAGCGGCGGACTTAACCTCACAGTCAATCAGGCGGCAAGAAAGGGGAAATGGATGACGGCTGGTATCATTTTGTTTTGTGCCGGAATTGCTCTGTTTGTCGTTTGGCAGTTTGCTTATCCAAAGTATCTGGATGAAAAAGGTCTTCTTGCGGATCTTGTGATAGAAGATGGAGTGATTCGAGTAACAGGTCCGCTGTATAATGCTAAGATTCCGAAAGAACAGGTTGTGGAGGCGGAGCTTACCGACGATCTGGGCGAGGGGATCCGGACGAACGGGTCGTCCACAGCATCTTATGGGAAGGGGAAATTCCGTTATGACAAATACGGGAATGTGAGAGTCTATCTTGCGTGGAAACACCGTCCGTATCTGGTACTCAAGACAGAGACGGACATCTATATCGTGAACGACGATGATCCAGCTCAGACAATCCGGATATACGAGGAGATAAAAGGAGGGAATGGATCATGATAATGGAACTGGACTATCAAAGCGAGGTACCAGTCTATCTCCAGATACGAAATGAGATCGTAAAGGGAATTGGAAGAGGGCAGATCGATTTCGGGGAACAGCTTCCCACTGTGCGTAGCCTGGCAGCAGACATCGGCGTTAATACGATGACTGTCAGCAAGGCATATAAACTTTTGGATCAGCAAGGCTATATTGTGACGGACAGAAGAAGAGGGGCTGTCGTCTGTGCCAAAAACCAAATGCCTGATTTTGCATCCAACGAAGGACACCGCAAAGAGCTTATATTGCTAGCAAGTGAGGCTGCGCTGGGCGGATGCAGCCGTGAGGAGTTTTTGGATATGTGCAGGGAAGCATATGTGGAAACCTAGAACGGGGTAAAAGAAGTCGATGTCAAAAATATTTGATAGATTTTTTTGACTCTCCATGACATAATGAAGCCAAAGGAGGGGATGCGATGGATATTGGACAAAGACTGAAAGAGGCGAGAAAAAGGGCAAAGATCACACAGGAAACAGCGGCTGAGCGAATAGGGGTCAGCAGACAAACCATATCCAACTGGGAAAACAATCGAAGTTACCCGGACATTTTATATGTCATAGATCTGAGCAGACTTTACAATATCAGTTTGGACGAACTTCTGAAAGAGGACGAGAAGATGATGGCGTATCTGGCAGAAAGCACAGATGTGGTAAAGAGCAGAAAGGCGCTTGGAAGACGCCTGCTGCTTCTTACCGATCTGCTGATCTGGATGGGGTGCATTCTGATCTTCTGGCTGGGAGCAAAAGAAAATGCCATGGGCTACTCTATCTTGTTTCTGCATTTTGTCTTCCCGGCGGTAATATTTGTAAGCTCCATTTTTGTCGGAAAGGACGATGGATGGAACGCGTACAAATGGCTGATGCTTTTGTTTTTTGGCGTTCTGTATATGCTTGTTCCGTATGCAACCTTTTCCATGGCAAACATGAGGACGTTTGATAAAGTAAATCTGCCTCAGCTCTCTGCCATGCTGCCGGGAATTCTTTGTGCTGCCGCCGGGATAGCGGCAGGGACCCTTGTGGAAAGAAGAAAGAAAAGAAGGGAATCTCAGAAAGATCAGAGGGGATCCTTCAGCCGCCCATAGACACAGAGATCGTAAATGTGCCCGTCTTTCCACACAGCGCGTTTCATGATTCCTTCCAGAACAAACTGATTTTTCAGAAGGACTTTTCTGGAGGCGGTATTCGGCTCATACACGAGGGCGGTAATGCGGATGATGTCGAGTTTGGCAAAAGCGATGTCACAAATCTGCCTTACCGCCTCTGTCATAATCCCGCGGGACCAGTTTTCTGTGGTGAGCAGGTATCCGATCTCTGCGTCTTTTTGGTATACGTCCGATTTTTGCTCCACGGAGATATTTCCGACAATCTTTCCGTCCACGTTAATTGAACGGAAAATTCCGGAATGTCCTTCCTGCTCGCAGGCCATATTGAGCCACCAGGCGGCACTGTCCTCAGTATAAGGGGATGGCAGCCGGTTGGAAAGATAAGTCCGGTCAACCCGGCTGCACACTTCACTCAGGCTTTTCTTATCGTCTAAAGACCATTTCTTTAACTCTATTTTCATAGCCAACCTCCATTTCCGTATATTTTAATAATAAGTATAGCATATGTTCAGATTTTGTACATAAAAACTGTTTTTTGTGCAAAAGAATGTATTCTTTTCTATAGACATCTATCTGAGATATGGTATGATAGTAAACGTGCGAAAAAAGAGAGAAAGAAGGGTTAAATCATGGGGGGAACTAAGACCAATGATATGACGGTTGGGAATCCCGCAGGGCTGATCATCCGTTTTACGATCCCGATGTGTCTTGGAAATATTTTTCAGCAGTTTTACAACATCGCGGACTCTATTATAGCAGGACAGTTTATTGGAGTTGACGCGCTGGCTGCCATCGGGAGTACGGGATCTTTGATGTTTTTTGTAACAGGATGGATGAGCGGACTGTGCAGCGGGTTTGCTATTTTAGTATCGCAGTGGTTCGGGGCAAAACGGTACGACAGGATGCGGCACTATGTCGCAATGTCCATCTATCTGGCCGTCGCTTTTTCAGTTGCGATGACGATTATTTTTGAGGTCGCTAATGAGCCGATCCTTAGGTTGATGAATTCGCCGGAAGAACTGATGGGCGATGTAAAGGCATATATGGGAATCATCTATGCCGGGCTTTTGGTAACAGCTGCATATAATTCTCTTGCAGCCTTTCTAAGGGCGCTTGGGGATTCCAAGTCTCCGCTTTATTTTCTTATTATTTCTGCGGTAATCAATGTGGTGCTGGATATCGTCTTTATTGTCTGGTTTGGAATGGGCGTCGCAGGATGCGCATACGCGACGGTCATCGCGCAGCTGATTTCGGCACTTTTATGTCTGGTGTATATATGGAAAAAATTTCCGATCCTGCATCTTAGCAAGCAGGACTTCAAGATTTCCTTACATAGTTTCGGACGTCTGTTGGCTCTTGGTATTCCGATGGGTCTTCAGTTTTCCATCACGGCCATTGGGGCAATCATCGTACAGGGGGCAGTCAATGTATATGGAGCTGTCTATATGGCCGGATTTTCAGCGGCAGGAAAGATCCAGAATATCGTTGCAACAGTATTTGGGGCTTTGGGAGCCACTATGGCTACCTATGTGGGACAGAACCACGGAGCTGGAAGGATGGATCGTGTAAAGAGCGGGGTAAGGTGTACGCAGATCATGATTCTGGTGTGGAGTGTCGTTACGATGGTCGTTATGTATTTCTTTGGAGAGTATATGACGTTCCTGTTTGTGGATCCGTCTGAGACGGAAGTGGTAGAGGTAGCAGTGTTATATTTCCACACAGTATTCTGGGCATATCCGTTTGTGGGAAGCATTTTCCTTTATCGGAATACACTTCAAGGTATGGGCTACGGACTTGTGCCAATGCTTGGAGGCGTTTTCGAATTGGTTGCCAGAGCGGTGCTTGTATCTCTGGTGGCTGGAAAGACAAGTTTTGTCGGAGTATGTCTTACTGATCCGGCAGCGTGGATCGCAGCATTGATTCCTCTGATCCCGTATTATTTCTATATTATGAGAAAGCAGAAGCGGGAAATGGTCAGGGAAAACAATGTTTAAGGAAAATTTTATGGATATTTGCAGATGATTTTGCTAAAATATTTTGTATAATGCCGAAAGCGGTGTGAATCAACAGGATCGGAGGAGACATATGTTTGGGTATGTGACGGTCTGTGAGCCGGAATTGAAAATGAAAGATTTCAGAAAATATAAGGCATATTACTGCGGATTGTGCCGTGTGCTGAAAGAGAAGTATGGGTTTTCAGGACAGATGACCCTTACTTACGACATGACTTTCGCCATCATTCTTCTGACCTCTCTGTACGAGAGCGAGACGCGGGAAGAGCAGCACCGCTGCAAGATCCATCCGGTAAAGAAACAGATGATGCTCCGAAATGAGATAACCGAGTATGCGGCAGATATGAACGTGCTCCTGGCGTACTACCATATGAAGGATGACTGGATAGATGAAAAGAAAGTGTCCGGGTTTGTGGGTACGGGAATGCTGAAGCGAAAAGCGGGAAAGATCATTTCCAAATATCCGAGACAAAGCAGAGCGATCCGCAGATCACTTTCGGAATTGTCAAAATGCGAGAAAGAAAACAGTATGGATCTGGACAAAACGGCCGGATGTTTTGGAAAATTGATGGAGGAATTCTTCGTCTACAAAAAAGATGTGTGGGAACAGACTCTCCGCAGGCTTGGCTTTTTCCTTGGAAAGTTTATTTATATTATGGATGCCTACGATGACCTGGACAGCGACCTGGAAAAAAACTGTTACAATCCGCTTAGGAAGATCTGGCAGCAGAAAGACTACGAGGAACAGATCCGGACGCTGCTTTGCATGATGATCGCGGAGTGCAGCGCAGAATTTGAGAAGCTTCCATGTCTTTTGGATGTGGACATTTTGAGGAATATCCTGTATGATGGAGTGTGGAACCGCTATAAGGCGATTCAAAAGAAAAAGAAAGAAGGAAAGGAACAGAACGATGTCAAAAAATCCCTATGATGTTCTGGGAGTTTCCCAGAATGCATCAGAAGACGAAATAAAAAAAGCATATAGAGATCTGACGAGAAAATATCATCCGGATGCCAATGTAAATAATCCGCTTGCAGATCTTGCGGAGGAAAAATTCAAGGAAGTGCAGGAAGCGTACGATCAGATTATGAAAGAGCGTTCATCCGGCGGAAGTACGGGCGGCTATTCTTACGGTTACGGCAGCAGCAGTTCCTCTTCCTACAATTCTTCTTATAACAATAGTCAGGATGCGGAAATGCAGGCGGTATTCAACTTTATCAACACAAGAAGATACCGGGAGGCACTGAATCTTCTGGACAGGATGCCGAACCGCACATCCATGTGGTACTATGCAAGCGGCGCGGCTAACATGGGAATCGGAAATAATATTGTGGCGCGGGAGCATGCGCAGCAGGCGGTCAATATGGAGCCAAACAATGTTCAGTATCGTCAGCTTCTGAATACCATCGACTGGAACAGCCGGAGATATCAGAACAATCCGTACGGAGGCGGATACGGAGGCGGAAACAGTTCCTGCGGAACAGGAAATATGTGCTGTGACTTATGGTGCGCGGATACGTTATGTGAATGTATGGGAGGAGATCTTTGTTCATGCATGTAAAACCAAAGACGATGGCTTTTGGAGGGCTGCTTTTGGCCCTGTCGGTTGTCTGCATGGCTCTTGGAAGCGTGATTGAGACGAACACGCTGTTCCTTCTGGCAGCGGCCTCCTATTTTGTGGGGATCGTGATCCGGGAATTCGGGATGCGGGTCGGTGCAGCGTTTTACGTTGCCGATGTCCTTCTCGGATTTATGACTGCGCCGAATAAGTTTTATGTCATTTCTTTTGCTGCCATGGGGTTTTATATTCTTATCATAGAAGCGGCATGGAGGCTTATGGCCAAGGATCACAGGATGCAGAAAACGGTAATCTTCTGGGTAATAAAGTATATTGTATTCAATATTATGTTTGTCCCGATGATTTTCTTTTTTCAGGAAGTACTCTTTGGAGGGAAAAGCCTGTCTGGTATGTTTCTTGTAGGGATTGTAGCGGCAGGTCAGATTGGACTCTTTATCTATGATCGGGCATATGATTATGTGCAGGCTCATATATGGACAAAATTTCGGGGCAGGATGTTCCGGTAATAAAAATGAAAATGTGTACAAGAAGGCAGAACTTTCCGTAAACCGGGGAGGGCTGCTTTTTTTCTTGACTTTCAAAAACAGTGGGAATATAATTTAATATAGTTTGCATTAAAACTAATTGCGAGGAGGAAACATATGGAGGAAAAAGAACTGCATTATCTTCTTCTTCTTGCGTTCAATCTGTCTAACAAGGCGATTGTCTCACGGACAGGAAGAGAGAACCTTATGCCAGGACAACCGAAAATTCTGGAGTTTCTGTTAGCCAGAGAAGGATGTACGCAGAAAGAAATTGGGGAAGGGTGTATTTTGGATAAATCGACAGTGACAAGCCTTCTGTCACGTATGGAGGAAAATGGTCTTGTGAGAAAGGAAGCAGGCGAAGCAGACAGAAGGATAAGCAATATTTTTCTCACGGAAAAAGGGAAAAAAACAGCGGAAAAAGTAAAGGAGATATGCGCCGGAGTCGATCAGGAGGCATGGGGCGATATCAGCGAAGAAGAAAGAAAACGGTTTTTGGAAACATTCAGGAAAATACTGTTGAATCTGAAGAGAGGGGAGAGATAAAATGGGGAAAAAATGTATTCGGTGTATTTGCTTTATGCTTGGAATTTTGATCAATTCGTTCGGCATTGCCTTTATTACAAAGGCCGCGCTTGGAACATCGCCAATCTCCAGTCTGCCGTATGTACTGAGTAAGAAATTTCCTCTTACATTGGGGCAATTTACCTTTGTGATGAATATGATTTTCATATTGATGCAAATCTTTCTTTTGAAAAAAGATTTTCAGAAGAGGCAGATTCTGCAGATCGGAGTAAATGTGATTTTCAGTGCCTTTATCGATATCAGTATGAATATGCTTGATGCGTTTGCTCCGTCCGGGGCTTCAGCGCAGATACTGTCTTTGCTGGCAGGATGTGTGATCCTTGCAATGGGGATCAGCATTGAGGTAGCGCCGAATGTTCTCCTGGTACCGGGAGAAGGCGTTGTGAAGGCGATATCTGCAGTAAGCAGAAAACGGTTTGGCACTGTGAAAGTGGTGTTTGACACGACACTGATCACATTGTCGTTTATCCTCTCACTGCTTTTTTTCCACAGATTGAACGGACTTGGCATCGGGACGGTCATTTCTGCACTGGCAGTTGGTAAAATCGTAAATCTTTGTAACCGGACAAAACTGATTGGCAAGATCAGGGCGCTTTCATGACAAAAACAGCCACATCGATGGAAAAGGAGAAAAGGAATATGACGTACATAGCGGATTTACATATCCATTCCCGATATTCGAGAGCTACAAGCAAGGACGGGACCCCGGAACATCTGGATCTTTGGGCCAGGAGGAAAGGAATACACATCGTAGGAAGCGGAGATTTCACGCATCCTGCATGGAGGGAAGAATTGAAAGAGAAACTGATGCCAGCAGAAGATGGGCTTTATGTTCTCAAACCGGAATACCGGATTCAGGACGGATCAATAGCAGACACGATGATCCCAAGGTTTGTCATCACAGGGGAGATCAGCTCCATCTATAAGCAGGGAGGAAAGGTAAGAAAAGTACACAGTCTGATTGTTCTTCCGGGAATTGAGGAGGCGGAGATATTATCAGAAAAACTGGCGGGCATCGGAAACATTCACTCCGACGGCAGACCGATTCTGGGGCTTAGCTGTCATGATCTTCTGGAAATCTTGCTGGAAACAGTAAGGGGCGCCATGTTTGTGCCTGCCCACATCTGGACGCCGCATTTTTCTATGTTCGGAGCGTTTTCCGGTTTTGACTCGGTAGAAGAGTGCTTTTTGGATTTGTCTTCCCATATTCATGCTGTGGAGACGGGACTTTCCTCTGATCCTCCGATGAACTGGAGAGTTTCGGCGCTTGACCGCTATCAGCTGATTTCCAATTCGGACGCACATTCTCCGTCCAAGCTTGGGAGAGAAGCCAATCTCCTGGATATAGAACTGTCCTATGAAGGATTGAGAAAGGCGATAGAGGAAGGCGACGGACTTTGCGGGACGATCGAGTTTTTCCCGGAGGAAGGGAAATACCACCTGGATGGGCACCGCAAATGCGGGCTTTGCCTGACTCCGGCAGAGACAGAAAAATACAATGGAATCTGTCCGGTCTGTGGGAAAAAGATTACGGTCGGAGTGTCGCATCGGGTCGAGCAGCTGTCAGACAGGCAGGAAGGGTTTGTCCGAAAAGATGCGAAAGTATACGAAAATCTTATGCCGCTCCCAGAAGTAATCGGGACATCTCTGGGATATTCGCCGGCCAGCGTCAAAGTACAGAAAGAATACACAAACCTGTTGAAGCATCTCGGGGCTGAATTTGATATTTTGAGGACCATTCCGGAAGAAGAGATCCGCTCTGTCTCCGGAGGAATGATCGCCGAGGGGATCAGAAGACTCCGGGAAGGAAAGGCGGAAAAGATCCCGGGATTTGACGGAGAGTACGGGACGATCCGTCTGTTTCGGCCGGATGAGAGGGAAAATCTCAAAGGACAGATGGATTTCTTTGGAATGCTTGGACTGCAGATGCAAAGAAACACAAAAAATAAAGAAGAGGAAGAAACTGCGGAGGGGAAAAAGGATCTATACCGCGATGAAAAACAGTTGGATATAGAAAGCAGTCTGCCAGAAGCTTGTGCAGAAATACCAGGACTGAACTTGGAGCAATGTGAGGCAGTGAGGGCGGCTGAATCAAACATCGCTGTCATCGCCGGACCGGGGACGGGAAAGACAAAGACACTCGTCTCCCGCATTGTCTATCTTCTGGAACACCGGAAGATCAAAGCTTCGGAGATCACGGCGGTAACCTTTACCAATCAGGCTGCACGGGAGATGAGAGAAAGGATTCAAACAGAACTTGCGAAAGGCAGGAGGATCGGCAAAATGCAGATCGGTACCTTCCATTCGATTTGCCTGCAATTTCTGAAAAACCAGGGACTGGATGTCTTTTTGGCAGATGAAGAAGAACGAAAAGAAATAGCAAAAGAAATCATTGCCGAATACGGACTTTCCATCAGGCCAGACATGTTTTTGAATGAGGTGTCCATATGGAAAACTCACAGAGGTCAGAAGGAACACTGTGAAAAAGAAGAGGCATTTTCGGATTATGAAAAGAGGAAGAAAGAAAAGGGGCGGATGGACTTTGACGATCTGCTTCTGGAAACATTGAGAATGATTCAAGAAAAGGAAGTAGGCGAAGGATGGGAAAAACCGTTCCGTTATCTGCTCGTGGATGAGTTCCAGGATATCAGTCCTGTTCAGTACGAATTGATCAAAATGTGGAACAGAGCCGGGCGCGAACTCTTTGTCATCGGGGATCCGGATCAGGCTATTTACGGATTCCGTGGAGCCGATGAGAAATGTTTTGAACGGCTGAGGAAAGACTTCAAAAATCTGAAAGAAATCCGTCTGAAAGAAAATTACCGGTCCACACCAGAAATTCTCAGGGCGGCCCAGGACGTCATTTCCGAAAATCCCGGCAAAGACAGAACACTCCATTCCAATCAAAACGAAGGAGTTCCGGTCAGGATGATAGAGACAAAAGGGAAAATGGGCGAAGCCATCTTTATTGCAAAAGAGATCAACCGTCTGGTTGGAGGTGTTGGAATGCTGGAAGCACACAATGATTTGGGAAATAGACAAGGAAAACAAGTGAGAGGATTCAGCGATATAGCAGTCCTCTACCGGACACACCGGCAGGCAGAACTTCTGGAAAAAACCTTAAAGACAGAAGGAATACCTTATCAGATCGCAGGGCGGGAAAGCTTTCTCGAAAAAGAAGAAGTACGAGGCAGCATTTCCTTTTTCAAATATCTGGAAAATCCGGATGATGATTATGCAAAAGAAGAAAGTGTTCGATTACTGTGGAAAGATGAACTCCACCCTATATCAGAAGAAATCCTGAAAAAGACAAAAGAAAAATGCGAAAAAAACTATAAAAAGCAAAAACCAAAAAAATTTATGGAAACATGGATCGACGATATGAACCTGAAAAAATCAGACTTCATGCAAAAACTCACTGGAATGGCTGTATGCTATCGGACAATGCCGGAATTCCTCAATGCCCTGGAGCTCGGTGTAGAAAGCGACCTCAGACGATGCGCAGAACATGAATATACATCCGAAACAGTAACACTGATGACACTGCACGGATCCAAAGGACTGGAATTTCCGGTAACCATCATCTGCGGGGTAGAAGAAGGAACAATCCCACTGGAATCCGAAAACTATACAACCAACGAAGAAGAAGAAAGACGCCTCCTGTACGTAGGAATGACAAGAGCAAAAAAAGAATTGATCATGACAAAATCCGGAAAAGAAAGCATATTTACAAAAAAACTCGATGAAAAAACAGTCAAAAAAGAAATTGCTCCCGGAAAAAAGAAACCAAAAGAACAATACCATCAGATGAGTTTGTTTGAATAAAATAGGGGACGTGTTCCGGCTTGCCGGAACACGTCCCCTATACGTTCTGCTGCGTACAAAACATAGAAAATGTATTTGATGTAAATACAGTGATGCTGATTTTTTGCAGGATTTCTTGCGAAATGATAATTCTAATTGAGGTAGGTTACCCGTGCGGGATCAAAATATCCTCTTGCTGCCGGTGTTTCAGCGGCTTCCCCGATTGCCACGATGGATACAGGGATGCTTTGAGTATGCAGGATTTCTTGCAATTTTTCGACGCGATCCATGGATGGATAGCAGCCGCACCAGCAGGTGCCGTATCCAAGAGCTTTTGCCTGGAGCAGGAGGTTTTCGATAGCAGCGCCGCAATCTTGCGGCCAGTATCCTGCGCAGACGCCTTCCTGCAGATCCGGGCGTCCGCATACGACGATAGCAGCAGATGCGGTGCGTAGCATAGTGGTGTATGGATGTGCTTCGGTAAATTTCTCAAGAATTTCACGGTTTGTCACAACGAAGAATTCCCATGGTCGGGTGTTGCGTGCACTTGGAGCCATCATGGCAGCTTCCAGTATTTTGTGCATGTCTTCATCCGGAATGATGACGCCCTCTTTGTATTTACGGATACTTCTTCTTTCTCTTATGGCATCTGAACAGTTCATAAAAGTCTCTCCCTTCTGACAGAAATAATAGTGAATGATTCTGTAAATAGTATAGCACTTTGGGAAAAAAGATGAGTATCTTTTTATGATAAAAGGAGAATCCTATCTAAGGAGTGTATCATTTATGCAGGAGTCCGCTCAGTCTGTAAGCGGCAAACAGTAAAAGTAACAAGAGGATTACATACCCAAAATGTACATAAAAGAGAACTTGACGAAACACAAAGGACGGCAAAAAGCAGATCAGCAGGATGGCCGTAAGGGAAAGCCATTGTTTCCACCAGTTTCCGTGAAAAGGTTCTTCTTTTTCAAATGAAGTTTTCGTAATGTACCAGACAATCCCCTGGGCAAGTGCGGCGATGAAGAAAAGGCTAAGGAGTGAACCAGCGTATACCGGAAACTCCGGAAGAGAATGCTCAACCTTCCATGCGGAAGAGAAGGAAGTCAAAGCCCAGATAGGAAGAAGCACTAAAAACTCAAGAAGAACTGAGTTTACCATGTTCCATACTTTTTCTTTTCTTGTCAGAGGCGGAAGTTCGGACACGATACTGTCGCAGAATGCCTTGTAGTCAGGACCGATCACATCCTCTGTCCGAAGATTTCTTCGCTCGCCTTCGAGTATCATATTCGTGATATCCTGACGCACAATTTCTACGCGGTATTCGCTGATATCAAAGGACTTGAGATATACGACAATGTCTGTCAATATGGCCTGATTTTCTTTGGATAACTGCTTTTCCAGAAGATTGTTTTCCCGGCGCAGCTCTTTTTCATTTATTTTCATAGCGTTCCCCTCCTAAAGTATCCTGAAGCAGACAGGACACGGCGTTTGATAGCTCGTTGTAACCAGATACAAAATGGTGGAATTCTTCCATACCCTCAGCGGTAAGGGAATAATATTTCCGCTTCGGTCCCATATCGGACTGCCGGTAGGTGGCTGTGATCATCCCGTTTTTTTCCAGCCGCAGAAGAATGGGATAAATGGTTCCTTCGGTAATCTTCCCGAATCCGTACGACCCAAGCTGTTCTGAGATCTCATATCCATATGTTTCTTTCCGGCTGATGATTCCAAGAATGCAGCCTTCCAGTGTCCCTTTTAGCATTTGTGAAGAAATCATAGTGCGGCCTCCGTTTTATATAGTATTTTGCAATACAAAATACCTTTAACTATATTGTAATACAAAATACTAGAAGTGTCAATATGGATAAGTTATAATAATGGAAAGCAGCCAACGAGGAGGAAATTCTTATGAAGGAAAATAAATATGATGATGAGAAATTTTTTCAGAAATACAGTGAAATGAGCCGATCGAGATATGGACTTTCCGGAGCGGGAGAATGGGAACGATTTCGGGAAATGATGCCGGATTTTCAAGGGAAACGAGTCCTTGACCTCGGATGCGGATATGGTTGGCATTGCGCGTATGCGGCTGAGAAAGGCGCAGTATCTGTACTCGGAATCGATCTGTCGGAGAAGATGCTGGAGACAGCGCGCGAGAAGAATGCAGGGGAGATAATAGAGTACAGAAGATGCGCTATGGAAGACCTTGTGTTGGAAGAAGATTCTTTTGACGTGGTGCTGAGTTCTCTAGCTTTTCATTATGTAAAAGATTTCCCGGATCTTGTATCCAGGATCAAAGGGTGGCTTTGTTCAGGAGGAGCATTTGTCTTTTCCGTGGAACATCCGGTGTTTACAGCTTATGGAAATCAGGATTGGTATTACGGACCGGATGGAAGCATCCTGCATTTTCCGGTAGACAATTATTATTACGAAGGGAAAAGAGAGGCCGTATTTCTCGGGGAGAAAGTGACAAAATATCACAGAACGCTGACGACCTATCTGGATACACTCCTTCAAATGGGATTTTCGATAAAACGGGTGGTAGAGCCGGAGCCACCACAGAGAATGATGGAGTGGCCGGGGATGAAAGACGAGATGCGAAGACCGATGATGCTTCTTATATCTGCTGTCAAAGAATAACAGTATCCAGGAAAGTCCCGCCCCGAAGGGCGGGAGAAACAGATACCGTATCGCAAAAACAGACAAATCTGGGAAAAACAGATCACAAAATAGTGAGCAGCTCTTTGAGCGCGTGGATCTCATAGTCCGGCTGAATATCAAAATCCGGTTGGGAAAGTGCTGGATTGAACCAGACCGTCTGGATTCCGGCATTTTTTCCGCCTTTGATATCAGAGCTCAGGCTGTCTCCCACAATGACGCAAGATTCCTTTTGAAAATTTGGGATATGAGAAAAACAGTAATCAAAGTATTCCTTGAACGGTTTGTTGTACCCGATTTCTTCGGAGATAAAGAAATCCCGAAAATATCTGGAAAGCCCCGCGCTTTCGATCCGTCCTTTCTGAACGGCAGAAGTGCCGTTTGTCACGAGATAAAGCTGCCTGGAAGAGCAGAGAGTCTTCAGAATGTCTTCTGCATCGGGAAGAAAGCAGTGCCCTTGGCAAAGATAAGATTCGTAGATTTTTACAGCTTCATGTGGGGAAGCATCTGACCCGATCTCTTCGAAGAGAAGTTTATAGCGGCGAAGTTTTACCTCTTCCCGGGTAAGTTTTCCAAGCTCCAGAAGTTTCCACTGGGCAAGGTTCAGCTCGCTGTAGCGGCGGATCACGGCTTCCGACGGCTCGATGCCGAGTGAGGGAAGCGTGTGAAGAAGGGCGTTTCGTTCCGCCCAGTTAAAATCCAGAAGCGTATTGTCAAGATCGAACAAAATGATATCAAACATGGTACCACTACCTCCAAATAAAATGATCAGCGCCGGTAACGCTGAAAACAGTATAACATGATTTGACTGTGACAGGACAGACAGAAATGAAAGGAGAAATCTGCATGCTAAAGATCAGGAAAATGTATGAGAGTGATGCGGAACAGTTCTGCCGCTCTTTCTTGGAACAAGGATGGCCGCCCAAAATGGAAATCTTTCGGAATTATTATGCGGAACAGGAAAAAGGGGAAAGAGATGTCTTTGTGGCAGAGTATGAGAAGCGCCCTGTAGGCTACATTACTCTTCTTCCGCACACAAAGAGCGGACCGTTTGCAAAGCTTGGATACCCGGAATTGACGGATTTCAATGTTTTGATAGCGTATCAAAAGAGAGGGATAGGGAGCCGTATCATGGATGAAGCGGAGAAAGCGGCCAGCGCCTACGGAGATCATGTCAGCCTGGCAGTCGGCCTTCACAGTGGGTATGGGGCGGCTCAGAGGCTTTATGTGAAAAGGGGTTATATTCCAGATGGAAGCGGTGTTTGGTACAGAAACGAGATATTGAAACCGTACACAACCTGCTGCAATGACGATGATTTGATTTTATATATGAGCAAGAAGATATAAGAAAAGCAGAGGTTATGTTTTCATTTAAGGTTCACAATTCTTTCACAAAATTGTTAGCACTCAATGCTTGACAGCGCTAACAATAAGTGTTATATTACAGATAGAACAAAGGAAGGAACAAAAAAGAAAGGTTCCAAGTACGATGTTCGGAATCGACACTTCGGATTTCTCCGATAGTGCTAATAGAAAAATCAATTTGTCATGATGAAAGGAGATATGACTTATGATGATGCCTAGTATTTTTGGAGAAAACTTATTTGATGACTGGATGGATTTCCCGTTTGAGAAGGACTTTTTTGGAAGTAAAAATCCACTGTACGGAAAGAATGCAAGAAATATGATGAAGACAGATGTAAGAGAAACGGAAAATACGTATGAACTTGATGTTGACCTTCCGGGATTTAAAAAAGATGAGATCAATGCCCAGCTGAAGAACGGATATCTTACCGTTTCCGCAGAAAAAGGTCTCGATAAAGATGAGCAGGATAAAAAAGGAAACTATATTCGCCGTGAACGGTATTCAGGCAGCATGAGCAGAAGCTTTTATATCGGAGAAGGCGTGACGAAAGAAGATATTCATGCAAAATACGAAGATGGTATCCTGAAATTATCCATCCCGAAAAGAGATCATAAAACAGTAGAACAGAACAATCATATCGCTATCGAGGGATAAGTTCACAGACAGAACAGGAATAGAAACAGGCTGCAATTTATTGCCAGAGAAACGACTCTGTGGGAACCGGAAAACGGTTTGCACAGAGTCGTTTTTGCATGGCGAGAACCATGGAAAAAGCTGGACATGAGAAAAGATCTATAGTATAGTAGGGGAATGCCAGAAGCTCAGGATAGCGTGTCCTGTAGCCCGGCTGTTTATTTTATGAACAAGGAGGAAAAGAAGATGGAGAAAAAGCAGAAAAGGATACTTTTGATCGCAGCCTGTGTACTGGTAATCCTTATAGCGGCGGCCGTCATTTTGTACCAGAATTTCCGGCCAAAAGCGGAAAAAGGACAGAAAGAAGTAAGCATTACTGTGATCCATGGAGATAAAAAGGAAACATCATTTGAGTACAAGACAGACGCGGAGTACTTAAGAGAAGTGCTGGAGGAGCATGATCTGGTTAAAGGAACGGAAGGACAGTATGGACTTTTCATTACAGAAGTAGACGGAGAGAAAGCGGACGACAGTAAACAGCAGTGGTGGTGCATTACAAAAGGAGGAGAGCAGGTCAATACATCGGCGGATCAGACACCTGTCTCTGATCAAGATGAATTTGAACTCACGCTGAAGGAAGGATATTAATGAAAGATTCCGCAAAAATCAAAGTCAGGGACTATGCAATTCTGGCTGTATGCGCCGCTGTCTTGCTTGTTGTGCAGGTCGGACTGGCGTTTTTACCGAACATTGAGCTTGTATCTTTGCTTATTATGATCTATGCAAAGAGTTTTGGAAAGAAAGTTTTCTGGATCATCTATGTATTTGTGTTTCTGGAAGGGATTATCTATGGTTTCGGAATCTGGTGGATCAACTACTTGTATGTGTGGAGTATTCTGGCGGGAGTGGTACTTCTTTTAAAAAAGCAGGAGTCAATCTGGATATGGGCTTTGGTAGCTGGATTTTTCGGGCTTTTGTTTGGAGCCTTCTGTGCGATCCCATATTTTTTCGCGGGAGGGATAGGAGCAGGATTTGCCTACTGGGTGTCTGGGATTCCGTATGATATCCTCCATTGTATCGGAAATATCGTCGTCTGCATTGCCCTTTACAGGCCGATTTCCCGGATCCTTCCCAAACTGTACAAAACTGCATAAAGAGAGTTTCTGGAACAATATATATGAAACACCAGGGCCCAAGCTTTTGAAAAAAAGTTTGGCTCTGGTGTTTTTTTAGAACCAATATCTAGTGTTCTGTAGTCTCCCGGCGCAGCAGAACAGGAGTGATGACCTTATGAACAGGTTCGGCCAACGGTGTAGGTCTGCGTTTTTTTCTTTCGTTCATCTGTTCCACCAGCAGACTGACCGCTTCAAAAGCAATTTTATCAATCTGCTGTCCCACGGTACTGATGGACATGACTGCCTCACGGGAGATTGGGGAATCGTCGAAACCGACGATATAATAGTCATCCGGCAGTCTGCCGTATTTTCGTATTAAAAGATTGAGCAGCACATTTGCATTTGTATCGTTGGAGACAAAGATTCCTTTTTTCATGCCGGAATATTCGGCTTCGATTTCATCAAGTATCTCTCCCATATTCTTTTTCATTGTCTCGTACTCAGTTCCGATATCTTTGTATATAATACGCTGGTTCAGGTGTTTTTCTTCACACAGGTCGAGAAATCCTTTGATACGGCCATAAGAAGGGATGGAAGGGGAAGTACGTGTATTCAGATGGATCAGGATATCACAGCCATGTTTGGCGAGCAGGCTGGTAGCCTGGACTCCTCCCATATAGTTATCCGTGTTTACGCTGGATACATATTTGTCTTCCCTCTCGATGGTTACGATGGGAATCGGCAGATCGGCCAGCTCTCTTGAAGGGATCGTAAAACTTAGGATCAGGAGCCCTTCGATTTTATAGGCCAGCAGTTCATCGATATATTGTCTTTCTGTCTCTTTTTCCCCATTTCCGATAAATACGAGAAATTTATAGCCAAACTGTTCGTAGGTCAGCAGGATTTGGGTTAGCATTTCCAAATGGTAATGATTGTGCAGAAATGGGATTACGATGCCGATGAATTCTGTCTTTCCGCTTGCCAGAATACGGGCTACTTTATTTTCTTTGTAGTCAAGATCCACAAGTGCCTGGGCGATGATCTCCTGGTTTTTTAAAGTAAGGGAATCCGGATTGTTAAAATATCTGGAGATCGTCGTCTTGGAAAAATTTGTATATTTGGCTATATCGTCAAAAGTTATATTTTTTTTTCGGTTCATAATGCTCTCCTTTCCCAGAAACGTAAATGTATAGAAGGACGCAATTCCACGCGCCCTGTATTGAGATATGGGTAGCTCTTCATGCCAAGTATAGCAGAAAAAGGAAGAAAGAACAATAAGTAATCGGTAAAGTAACCGGTTATGTATAAAGTGTATAATGGCCTGAATAGAAAATTGTCTATCATTCACAAACTTCCTTGTTTTCCTTGACATACTGTATGTGCAATGCTATGATTGGAACATAAAGTAACCGGTTACTTAACTGGTTACATAAATTGACGAAATGATGGATGTGAGAGAAACGGAGGGAAAGCCAATGAAGAAAAAACTTGTGGCAAGGGTGCTGGCCTCAGCGCTTACAGCTGTGTTGGCAGTGACAACGCTGTCAGGCTGTACGTTTGGTTTCGCCAGCGACCCGGATGATCCAAATGAGGTGGAAGAGGAGATTCCGATTGATACTTCTATTGATACATTTGAGTATGATTCTAGTTTGAAAGGAACAAATATTTCTGTTTTGAATTCCAAAGCAGAGATCCAGACGGCCCTGGAGGAGATGGCCAAGATATTTGAGGAAAAGGCAGGGGTACATGTGGAAATCATGCCGGTAACAGATGGGGATTCTCCTTATACGAAGGTAGTCAGCCTGTACAATTCCGGAACACCGCCGACATTATCGATTTTGGATACAACAGATGTCATCGCTCTGGCCGAAGAAAAAGCGGCAGATTTGTCGAACGAAGCGTGGACAGCGGAAGCGGAAGGTTACCTAACCGAGGTAAATGGACACGTGTACAGTCTCCCTCTCTGCATTGAAGGCAGAGGAATCATTTACAATAAGTCAGCTATCGAGAAGACACTGGGAGAAGAATTTGACCCTTCAGAAATCAAAACACAGGATGATTTTGTGGAGGTGCTTGAGAAGCTGAAGAAGGCCGGAATGGAGAGACCGATTTCTCTTGCAAAGGAAGACTGGTCACTTGGAGCGCACCAGTTACAGTATGTGTACGAAACGTATGACGGAACATCCGCCGGTGCTCAGGAAGTGATCGAGATGATCAAAGACGGCGATCTGGATCTTAAGAGCTACAGCAGAATGAGCGATTTCCTGAACATGTTTGATATTCTCAAAAAATACAATGTGGCACAAAAAGACCCTCTCGGGGCGGACTACGATGAGATGGCCATCGATCTGGCAGATGGAAAAACCGCGTTTTGGTTAAACGGAAACTGGGCATGGCCAAACCTTGAGGAAGGCGGTGCAGAGACAGACGATGAATATGGCTTCCTTCCGTATTTTATGAACAACGATCCAAATGATTTTGCAAACCAGCAGATTCAGGGATCTCCGTCCAAGCAGGTTATGCTGGATGGCCAGGTGGCTTCCGAGAAAGAGCAGGCAGCGGCAAAAGAGTTTCTGAACTGGATCGTATACAGTGAAATCGGACAGCAGATGCTTGTGTATACATGTAATCTGATCCCGCCGTTCCAGAATAACCCATACGAACCGATGGACCCGCTCAGCAGAAATATTTATGAGAAGGTACAAAGCGGAGAGGCATTCAACGCATCAGCGATCGTTCCGAATGACCACTGGTCAGTGCTCGGCGCTGCAATGCAGAAATATCTGGCGGGCCGCAGTGACAGAGATGAACTGATCGAGTCTATCGAAGACTACTGGGCAGAACAGGAATAGGAAAGAAGGGGTAAAATATGAAATCAAGAAACAAAGGGAAAGATTTCTGTATGTTCGGACTGCCGGGAATGTTCTGTTTTTTCGCGGTCGTGATCGTACCGTTTATTTACGGAATATACCTGACATTTACCGACTGGGATGGGGTTTCCAAAGTAAAAAATTTTATCTGGTTTGAGAACTTTAAAGGCGTGATACGTGATAAAGAATTCTGGACATCACTGCTCCTTACTTTCAAATATGTGATCGTGGTAGTGATTCTTGTAAACGTGATCGCATTTGTGATCGCATATTTACTCACAAGAGGAATAAAAGGACAGAATTTCTTCCGGGCAGGATTTTTCACACCAAACCTGATCGGAGGTATCGTACTGGGGTATATCTGGCAGTTCGTGTTCTCCAGAGTATTTGTAAGCATCGGGGAGAGTACCGGGTGGGAAATGTTTGAGGCGTCCTGGCTTTCCGATCCGAACCTGGCGTTTGCAGCCCTGGTCCTTGTGAGCGTATGGCAGCTTTCCGGTTATATGATCCTGATTTATGTGGCAGGATTCATGGGGCTGAGTGAGGATGTAATGGAAGCGGCCAGCATCGACGGAGCGTCGGGATGGGTAAAGATGAAGAGCATTGTCCTTCCGCTTATGATGTCGTCCATCACAATCTGCCTGTTCCTCACATTGTCAAAAGCATTCATGGTTTACGATGTCAACCTTTCATTGACATCAGGAGGACCTTACGGGACAACAGAGATGGCCGCTATGCACGTGTATGAAAAGGCATTTACATCGAGACAGTTTGGCGTAGGACAGGCGGAAGCGTTGATTCTGTTTATTGTAGTAGCATGTATCAGCGGAATTCAGGTATACCTGACAAAGAAACAGGAGGTGGAAGCATAATGAAACAGACGACAATCGGAGGAACAAAGAGAAAAGCGGCAAATGCCCTGGCAATGATCGGCCTGATCATTATATTCATCGCATACATGTTTCCTTTCATCATGGTCGTGATAAACTCTCTCAAACAGAAGAGGGATATTATCAAAAGCCCGTTCTCCTGGCTGTTTACGATCAAAGGGTTGTCCTTTGACAATTTTGTAAAAGCATTTACACAGATGGATTTCCTGAATGCTTTCAAAAACTCTCTGATCGTAACGGTTACTGCGACCGTACTTGTGACGCTTCTGGCGTCAATGCTGGCATATTACATCGTGCGGAACAACAATATCGTTTCCAAGATCACATTTGCGCTGATGGTTGCATCCATGATCATTCCGTTCCAGGCAATCATGATCCCTCTGGTAAGCATCTACGGCGGTACTTTGAACATACTGAACCACAGACTGACGTTGATATTCATGCACACCGGATTTTCCATGGCCATGTCGGTATTCATGTTCCACGGATTCATCAAGGGGAATGTGCCGATTGCGTTGGAGGAAGCAGCTTACATTGATGGATGCACCCATTCACAGACATTTTTCAAGATCGTGCTTCCGCTTTTGAAGCCGATCATTTCAACGATGGTAATCCTCAATTCACTGGCGTTTTGGAATGATTACCTCCTTCCGTCACTTGTGCTGACAGATAAAAAGCTTCTGACTTTGCCGCTTTCTACATATAGTTTCTATGGTACATATTCTGCAGATTACGGAACGATCATGGCAGGACTGCTGTTATGTGTTCTCCCGATTCTCATTTTGTATATCGTCCTTCAGAAACAGATCATCGGCGGTGTTGTTGCAGGTGCAGTGAAATAGAGAAAGAAATGGTAAGAGGGTATAGCTGTGCGTACCCTCTTTTGCCTCATCACAGACAAATATAATGGAGAAATGACAGATATGAAAAAAGACAGAATACATTTAAAAGCACCGGGAAACTGGATCAACGATCCCAACGGTTTTATCTATTATAAAGGATTGTACCACCTTTTCTACCAGTATTTTCCGTATGCCCCGAAGTGGGGAACGATGCATTGGGGGCATGCAGTGAGCCCTGATCTGGTAAACTGGGAACACTGCGGGGTTGCACTTTTCCCTACTCGATACGAAGATCAAAATGGCTGTTTTTCAGGAAGTGCGGTTGAGCATGACGGCAAGATGTATCTTTATTACACCGGAGTACACTATGACGTTGTAAACCCAGAAAATATACACAAAAATCCGAATGACAGATATGAATCCACTCAGCTGATGATTTGTTCGGAAGACGGATTTTCCTTCGACAATTTCAACGGGAAGAGGGTTATTATTCCGCCTTTTTCAGACCGTGAACAGGCGGATCGCACGCACACGCGAGATCCCAAAGTGTGGAGAGGGAAGGATGCCTGGTATATGGTACTGGGAAGCAGGATGAAGGATGACAGAGGGCAGCTTCTCTTTTACAGAAGTATGGATCTGATAGAGTGGAAGCCGGTAAGCCGCGTGACAAAGGAGACGACACTTGGATGGATGTGGGAATGCCCGGATCTGTTCCGGACTGAAGGCGGAGATGTGTTAATGCTTTCTCCTATGGGAGTAGTGAATGATGGGAAAAGGGAGGCAAATCATGCGGTCTGTCTTCCGATAGAATTTGATGAGCACAGCTGTTCTGTGCAGTTTTCAGAGAATTTTCAGTTTGTGGATTATGGACTTGATCTGTATGCACCGCAGAGTACTGTTGATAAAGACGGGCGCCGTGTGATGATAGGATGGATGCGGATGCCGGAAGCTGTGGAGGGCAGATGGCGAGGAATGTTCTGTATCCCACGCGTTGTGGAGAGAAAAGGAGAACACATTTATTTTCGGGTTCATCCAAATGTGGAGAAGGCTTATCAAAAGCAGATCGCTTCCCCGGCGGAAGCCGGAAAAGCAGGGTACAGGCTGAGCCTGGATCTTAAAGCAGGGGAAATGCTCGATATTGGAGGATATAAGATCTGGAGAAAAGGAAAACGTATCATCACAGACCGGACAGCGGTGTTTGCCGCACATGATAGCTGGCGGATGCAGGCCGAGACTCCTGAGATCAGAGAAGGAAACCATTTAGACATCTATGTGGATCAGAATCTGATCGAGATTTATGTAAATAACGGAGAATACGTATTGAGCAGCGTCGTATATGGATTGAGCACAGAAATAAAAGGGAAACCATCGGGCACATGGTGTCTGTATGCGGCAGAAAGCAACATGTGATTCTTGGAGGAAATTATGAGAAAAGATGAGATATTTCAGAGACGGCTGGGACGGCACCATGATGAATTGAGATGGCTTTACATGGAACTGTATGAAAACGGGGATATGTTTGCAGAACTGTGCGATAATCTGTATCAGTTTTACTGCAAACGGAATGCCCGGCTAAGAAAAAGGGATATGCAAAGAGAAAAAAATCCCGACTGGTTCAAGAAAAATGACATGCTGGGAATGATGCTTTACATCGATAACTTTGCCGGAGATTTGAATGGAGTAAAAGGCAAACTTTCTTATCTGGAATCATGCAATGTGAACTGTATCCACCTGATGCCTTTCCTGGACTCTCCAAAAGGTCGTTCCGACGGAGGATATGCGGTGGCGGATTTTCGGAAAGTGAAACCGGATCTTGGGACGATGCAGGATCTTGCATCCCTGGCGGATGCCTGCCATGAGAAAGGTATGAATGTATGTATGGATTTTGTCATGAACCATACGTCGGAAGAACATGAATGGGCTGTACGCGCGAGAAGAGGGGAAAGCGAGTACATGAGCCGATATTTCTTTTATGACAGTGATGAGATACCAAGGAGATACGAGGAGACAGTGCCGCAGGTATTCCCGACTACAGCGCCCGGGAATTTTACATGGCTTCCCGATGCGGGACATTATGTAATGACTACTTTCTACCCGTATCAGTGGGATTTGAACTACAGAAATCCACGGGTATTCAATGAGATGATGTACAACTTCCTTTTCCTGGCAAATCAGGGGATAGATATCATCCGCATCGACGCAGTTCCCTACATATGGAAAGAACTGGGAACCCAGTGCAGGAATCTTCCGAAGGTCCACACGATCGTGCGGATGATGCGCATGATCAGCGAGATCGTATGTCCGAGCGTACTGCTTCTGGGAGAAGTCGTGATGGAACCGGAGAAAGTAGCTCCGTATTTCGGGACAGTGGAGAAACCGGAGTGCCATATGCTTTACAATGTGACGACAATGGCAACGATATGGAATACCGTCGCAACCAAGGACGTGCGTCTTCTCAGGAAACAGATGGATATGGTATATACACTGCCGCGGGAATATACATTCCTGAATTATCTCAGATGTCATGACGACATAGGATGGGGACTGGATTTTTCTTCACTCAAAGAGTGGGAAATGGAAGAAATCCCGCACAAGCGATTTCTGAATGACTATTTTACCGGAAAGATTGAGGGAAGTGTGAGCAGGGGCGAACTGTACAATGATGATCCGGTAACATGTGATGCCAGATTTTGCGGGACAACCGCGTCTATGTCCGGAATTGAGAGTGCCGGATTTGAGAAGGATAAAGAAAAACTTGACGATGCTATTGCCCTGGATCTCATGCTCCACGCATATATTTTTTGCCAGTCCGGGATCCCTATGCTGTACAGCGGAGATGAGATCGGACAGATAAATGACTATAGCTACAAAGAAGACCCGGACAAGGCGGGAGATTCCCGCTACATTCACCGCGGAAAATTTCTGTGGGAATTTGCAAAAAAGCGCAGTGATGAAACGGTTATGCAAGGGAAAGTCTTCCAGGGGCTGAACCGCCTGGAAAAAATCCGAAAGGCGGAGAATGTGTTTGGATCCTCGGCGGAGGTCTACACATACGATGTCCACAATGACGCCGTACTTTGTATCATGCGCAGAACAGAAAAAGATGTGTTTTTCGGAATATTTAACTTTGGCAGCAGAGACGAGACTGCGTGGATGAAAGAAGAGGGAACGTTTGTAGATCTTCTGACAGGAAGGAAGATGACTGTGGAAAATATCACAGTTCCAAAGCACGGATTCTACTGGTTAAGATCAGACAGGTAATCAGGAACGAGCACAGCAAAACTAGATTCAGAAAAAACTCCTTGTATGAAAGTATAAATTGATTTATTATATTTATATCTGAGAATATAGAAAACCAGAAAGGAGAGTATTATGAAAAAGTTGTGTTCAATCCTGCTCGTCATGGCTATGACAGCATCCATGCTGATGGGATGCGGCGGAAAAGGTCAGGACAGCGACAAAGAAGGAAAAAAAGAGACGACAAAACAGGAACAGAAGGCAGACCCGGTGGAGGTAAATGTCATGGCACTGAAAGGGCCGACAGCCATGGGAATGGTCAAATTCATGAATGATTCCGACGAAGGAACACTGGAGGATGACAATACGTATCAATTCCAGATCGCGGCATCGGCAGACGAAGTCACACCGAAGCTTGTGCAGGGAGAGGCAGATATCGCGGCTGTCCCGGCGAACCTGGCATCTGTTCTCTACAATAACACAAAGGGAAAAGTACAGGTGCTTGCAATCAACACCCTCGGTGTACTCTACATCGTGGAAAGTGGCGATACCGTTCAGTCTGCGGCAGATCTGAAAGGAAAAACCATCTATGCAAGCGGCAAAGGCTCCACACCGGAATATGCTCTTTCCTACATTTTAAGCTCTAATGGGATCGATCCGGCATCAGATGTGAAGATCGAATGGAAGAGTGAACATTCTGAGTGCGTGGCTGCTTTGGCAAATGATCCAAATGGCATCGCCATGCTTCCGGAACCTTTCGTTACGACAGCGCAGACAAAGAACCCAAACATTCGCGTGGCTCTGGATCTCACGGAAGAGTGGGATAAGATTCAGGAGGGAAAAGAGGAAAAAAGCGCGCTGCTCACGGGTGTTGTCGTTGCCAGGACAGATTTCGTAAAGGAGAATCCGGAGGCGGTAGAGAGCTTTTTGGATAACTATGAAGAATCTGTGGAATATGTAAATGAAAATACGCAAGAGGCGGCAAAGCTCGTTGGAAAATACGGGATCGTGACAGAAGAAGTCGCAAAGACAGCGCTTCCGAAATGCAATATCACATTTGTTGATGGAGATGATATGAAAGAGCAGCTTTCAGGATACCTTGCTGTTCTTTCCGAACAAAATCCAAAATCCATAGGAGGAGCACTGCCGAAAGATGACTTCTATTACAGCAGATAGAGAGAAAAAACGAAAAATCAGAATATGGGCTGTAGTGGTCTGGCTGCTGATATGGCAGGCAGTCAGTATGTGGATTGGACAGGAGATACTGCTTGTATCTCCTGTTGCTGTATTGCTGAGACTTTTGGAACTGATCCGGACGAAACTGTTCTGGCAGTCCATCGGGTTTTCCGTTATGAGGATCGTCGGAGGATTTCTGCTGGCAATGTTTCTGTCTGTCATAGGTGCCGGACTTTCATCCAGGTTTCGCAGGGTTCAGGAATTTCTCGCACCAGCAGTTCTGGCAGTCAAGGCAGTCCCGGTGGCATCATTTGTCATTCTTGTGCTCATCTGGGTTTCATCGGAAAATCTGTCTGTTGTCATTTCATTTTTGATGGTGTTTCCGATCCTGTACACGAATGTATTGGACGGCATCAAGAGTATGGACGCGAAACTTCTGGAGATGGCGGAAGTATTTGACATCCCGGAAAGTGTCAGGATACGGTATATCTATGTGCAGCAGGTACTGCCTTTTTTCCGTACCGGGTGTTCGGTAGGGCTTGGGCTTTGTTGGAAAGCGGGAATCGCAGCAGAAGTCATCGGCATACCGGACGGATCCATCGGGGAACAGCTTTACGAAGCAAAAGTTTACTTGAATACACCCGACCTTTTTGCGTGGACAGTTGTGATCATCGTCATTAGTCTCGTGTTTGAAAGGCTGTTTCTATGGATAGTAGACAGGCTGGTATATCGGATGGAAAGGATGGAATAGCATGAAGAATGCCATTGAGATCGTAAATCTGACAAAATCCTACGGAGACAACACAGTTTTTTCCGGTCTTACACTGTCTATCCCGAAAGGGAAGACGACGTGCATTATGGCGCCGTCCGGAACAGGGAAGACAACACTTCTTAGAATACTGATGGGTTTGGAGGAGTGTGACAGCGGCAGTGTGACAGGGCTTCAGGATATGAAAAAAAGCGCTGTGTTCCAGGAAGACAGACTCTGTGAGAATCTCAGTGCGTCTGCAAATATACGGCTTGTAAGACGCAAAAGCGTCCACAGGCAGGAGAAAAAGGAACGGGAGGAAGTACGCAAAGCTATGGAGGCTGTGGGACTTTCCGGATGTGAAAATCAGCCGGTGCGGGAGCTTTCCGGAGGCATGAGAAGAAGGGTTGCCCTCCTTCGGGCGCTGTATGCAGAGTGGGATGTGCTCTTTTTGGACGAGCCCTTTAAGGGGCTTGATAAAGAAATGAAAGAGAAGATCATGGAATACACGAAAAAATCCTGTGAAGGAAAGACTGTGCTGTTTGTGACGCATGAGGAGGAGGAAGCACTCAGGATGGGAGAAATCTATCGGTTGGGAGAAAGCCAGTAAAGGAGGAAAAGGATGGTCTATCTGGAAGAATTTACTTTTCCTGATATTGAGCAGGAATACACGTTTTTGATGCAGCTGAAACGAACTTGTTACAATACCGTCTATCCCTTTCAGATCCTGTCAAGCCATCAGCTCAGGTATCTGGAATTTGAACCGGTCACGATCCTTTACGGGGGAAACGGATTCGGGAAATCCACAGCACTCAACGTCATGGCTGAGAAGATTGGGCTGAAGAGGGACACACTCTATAACCGTTCCAGTTTTTTTGAAGACTATACTGCCATGTGTGACTGCGAGATCCGCTCCGGCATACCCGCAGACAGCCGCATCATCACAAGCGACGATGTGTTTGATTACATGCTGCATTTACGAGAGATGAACATGGGGATCGATCGAAAAAGGGAAGCGCTTTTTGACGAATACCTGAATGCAAAGTACTCCCATTTTCAGATGCGCTCACTGGAAGATTATGAGCAGCTCAAAAAAGTAAATATGGCAAGGAGCAAGACCCAGTCTCGCTATGTACGGGAAAATCTGATGGAGAACATAAGAGAACAGTCAAACGGGGAGAGCGCTTTTTTCTACTTTACGGAAAAAATAAAGGATGATGGGCTTTATCTTCTCGACGAGCCGGAAAACAGTCTTGCGCCAAAGCGCCAGCAGGAGCTGGCAGAATTTCTACAGAATTCGGCGAGGTTTTTCGGCTGCCAGTTTGTCATCGCGACTCACTCGCCGTTTCTCCTGGCTATCCGAGGAGCTCGGATCTATGATCTGGATGAAAATCCAGTGGATGTCAAAAGATGGACGGAGCTTCCCAATGTGCGATCCTACTTCGAGTTTTTTGAAAAGTATAAAGATGAATTTACAAGCAGCAGGCAGTGACTTGTCTGCTTTTGTCTGGTATAATAAATAAGGTTATGCCGGGATGACATGACAGAAAACAGCAGAAAAAGAAGGGGGAATACAAAATGGATATGGAGTATGTAAAAGAACAGCTCAAAAATCTTCTCGCCATCGACAGCCCATCCGGGTATACGAAGGAGGCTACGGATTATCTTCTGAAAGAGTTTGAAAAACTTGGATTTCATGCTTACCGTACAGTGAAGGGCGGAGTCATCGCCGAGATTGGCGGAGAAGATGAAAACAATGCAGTTTTCCTGGAAGCGCATGTGGATACGCTTGGAGCTATGGTCACTCAGATCAAAGGAAACGGATGTCTTCAGATCTGCCCGGTAGGTGGGATCGACGCCAACAGCGCAGAAGGAGAGACGGTAAGAATACGGACACGGTCCGGCAAAATGTTTGACGGAACATGTCAGCTTTGCAACGCCTCTGTGCATGTAAACGGAAAATATGCGGACACACCGCGGAAGTATGATGTGATGGAAGTGGTAGTGGATGAGAAAGTATTTACGAAAGAGGAGACGGAGGCGCTTGGTATCGCAGTAGGAGATTTCGTTTGTTTCGAACCGAGAACAGTCATTACCGAGAGCGGATATATCAAGAGTCGGTTTTTGGATGACAAGTTAAGTGCTGCGATACTCCTTGGATATGCAAAGCATATCAGGGAAGACAACGTCGTGCCGGAGAGAAAAATTTACATGCATATGACCGTCTATGAAGAAGTAGGACATGGCGGTTCCGCATCCATTCCGGAAGGCGTGACAGAAGTACTTTCCGTGGATATGGGGTGTGTCGGGGAAGGACTTGCCTGCAGAGAACATCAGGTATCCATCTGTGCAAAAGACAGCAAAGGGCCGTACAACTATGAAGTGGTGTCCAACCTGATCGAAGCGGCAAAACGAGCCGGTGCGGATTATGCGGTAGACGTATATCCACACTACGGGTCTGATGCTGAGGCGGCGCTCACGGCAGGATATGATGTCCGCCATGGGCTGATAGGAGCAGGAGTCTATGCTTCCCACGGATATGAAAGAAGCCATGTGGACGGGGCAAAGAACACACTTCTTCTTTTAAAAGAATATTTGGGATAGGATAAAGCAGTACCGGCATATAAAGGACAGACAGAATCGGCTCCTTTGTATACCGGTACTTTTGTAATTCATGGGAGATTCGTGTAACCTTTTTGGAAGAAAAACGTTTTCTGTATAGATACAGACACTCAGAGGAAAATGCCGAAGATGTCCGATGAGATATCAACGGAGAAGGGAAGGGGAGGCGTTATGAAAAAAGATGAGCTTGAAGAAATCTACAGGCTTTACTACAAAGACATATATCTGTACGCGCTTTCGCTTGCCCGGAACAGGCAGGACGCGGAAGAACTGGCAAGCGATGCGTTTTACAAAGCGCTCCTTTCGTTGGAAACGAAAAGCGGAAGCGTGAAATATTGGCTATTTTCTGTTTGCCGCAATCTTTTTCTTGACCAGATGAGAAGGAGGAAGAGACATCCTTGCGAGGAACTGTCGGATAAACAGACAGATGATCTTGAAGATACATTGGCACATCTGATCCGAGAGGAAGAGGCGAGAAAAATATATTCCTGCATCCAGAAACTGCCGGATGCATACCGGGAGATGATCTTCATGTTTTACTTTGAAGAAATGAGCATCGCACAGATTGCCCGGCTTACCGGAAAAGGGACAGCATCTGTAAAGACAGGACTTTTTCGGGCGAGAAAGAAACTGAAAGAGTGGATGGAGGCAGAAGAGTGAAAGGAGGTATACCATGAATTACGAAGAATTGTTGAAAAAATACAGACAGGGACAGACGACGGAAGAAGAGACGAGAAGGATCGAAGAGGATATCGAGAAATTTGAGGCCATCAGTGTCTATCTGGAGGAAACACTTGAGGAGGAGCGGACAGGACTGGAAATTGAGGAAGCCGATGCGAAAGATATCCGTCGGATCAAAGGGAAAGTGAACCGAAAAGTCTTTTTCTATTCTTTTTCGGGGGCGGCAGTCCTGATCGCAATCATACTTTTGATCAACTTGATATGCAGCCAGATTTTCTACAATCCAAACAAAGGAATCCGGGAGATTTATGGCGGGGACGGACAACTGATGCTTGACCTCTCTGTCTACACCGAGATGCACAATCCGGGATATATTGTAAATCAAGCGCACGCAGAGCCGGACTGGTTCGGAAAATATGGACTTTCTGTTACATGGGGGCGACTCTTTACAGGGGAGGAAGAAAAGGCCTATATCAATCTGGTGCGGGGCAAGGTCAAAGAAAGCGGAAACGTGGAAAGGTCTTTCAAAGGAACATCGATATATCATGCCATTGGGACGAAGCTTGGGATGGTAATATATGAAGGTAAAGACGACACGTCCATGGATCTGGCAAAAGCCGAGCTTCAAAATCAGCAAGAGCATATTGCAGCGCTTCCGGAATCTGCTTACCTGGCGGTCAATATTACATTTCCAGAGGCAAAGACGGTGGAAGAAATGCTGAAATTTGCAGATCAATATCAGGGTGTATCGATCATCTATAACTATGTTGAATCAAAAACAGGAGCACTTCAGATGAACGGATTCGGTTTTGACCGTGCCGGGATCATACCGGATCAGACAGAAGAGATAAATCAGAAATATCCGTATCTTTGGACGTTGGGGGAGGATATGGATTCCGGCGATCGGGCAGAGAAATGGACACTTCACTATGAGTCCATGCTGAAGTACCTGAGTGAGCGGGGCGAATTTATCGATATGATGACAGATGCAGTTTCCGGATGGTCATCTGTCGACTACAAAGAGGAGCTGGAGACAGTAAAAAAAGAAGGGATACATATCGTAGGTATGCAGATCCACGGAAAGAGGCAGGACATACTGGATATTATCGCTTCTGGGGAGATTGACGGTATGGACATACTGGACGTCAAAGTGTCGGAGTATTCCAGATAGCAGCGCGGCAGACCTCTTTCAAAAGAAAATTCTTAAAAAAATGTGAAGGTGCGTTTTTGAAGAAAAATTCATGCTAAAATATACTTGTGAAAAAAGTGCGGCGAAGTGGGATCTCGTCTGCACATGGAAAGAAAAAAAGTATAAGATACATAAGGGGAGGCTGATAGCATGGGACGCATTAAAGATCACAAGAAAAATAATCCCAATCAGATGACAGACTGGCTCGATATAGAGTGGCTCGATGAAGAAGAGCTGGACGAGCAAGATCCAGAATACCATCTCGATACCGAAGATTTTGAGGAGGATGACTGGGATACCGGAGACGGCTGGGAGGATCCGGAAGAAGAAAAGGCAGTGAAAACAAGAGAGCCCAAACAGACATCGCAAAGAAAGACAGAGCGAAGACCAGAAGACAAAAGAAAATCACAGGGGAGAAAGCAGACCGGATCTTCCAGGAGCAGAGCAGCAGGGAAACGGGCAGATTCCGGAAAAAAGAAAAGACCTCCGCAAAAGAATACAGGAGATGAAAAAAAGACAAAAGAAAAGAACCGTTCTTCTGCAGTAAAACCTGTAAAGACAGCGACAAAAGTCGCTGGTACAGCGGGGAGAACAGCGGGAAAAGCGGCAGGAAAAATCGTTTCCATCATTTTGAAATGCGGAAGTTTTGCCGCTATGGTTGTCATTGTTCTCAAAATGTTCCAGGATTTCTGGGCCCAGAGAAATGTGTTGGGAGAACTATGGAGAGTGGCAGCAGATCGAAACTATGCGGAAGCGCTTTATCTTGGTATTGCAGGCGTGCTTTTGCTCTACGGAATCATCTCCGCGCTCTGGATCTTGACAGGGAGAAAAGCAGCAGACGGTGGAAGGATACAAAGCTATGACACGGGAAGAGGACTTACATCATTCATCGTGATCGCAATACTTGCAGCTGTATCTGGGATGGTGCAGCCGATCGTGCCGGAAAGCCCTCAGATGCTGGCCGGAGCGAGCCTAGCCCTTCAAGTAATAGACGGGATGAAAACGATTCTGCTGGGATGCTGTGCAGCAGGGATCGTATTATGTGTCATTCGCAAATTTATCAGGCGATAGATAATAGAAAAAGGGATACCGCCCTGTGTCCGTGCGAAGAACGGCAGGGCGGTATCTTAGTGTATAACACAATCCAGTCTATTGCAGTATAGTACCGTTCGGGGAAATGATTTTTACCTGGCATGGGATATCTTTTCCGGATGCTGCGACTGCATTTCGGACAGCGCGCTCGATTCCGCCGCAGCATGGGACCTGCATTCTTGCCACGAGGATGCTTCGGATGTCGTTCTGACTCAGGATAGCAGTCAGCTTTTCTGTATAGTCGATGGAGTCCAGTTTTGGACAGCCGATGAGAGTAACATGGCCTCGTATGAAATCATGATGGAAATTTCCGTAGGCATAGGCTGTGCAGTCCGCTGCGATCAAAAGATCGGCATTTTGAAAATAAGGTGCTGAAAGCGGTGCAAGTTTGATCTGTACCGGCCATTGGGTAAGCTGGCTGTCCAGTGAAAAATTTTGCGCCGAAGGATTTGAAGTTCCGGTGGCTTTTGCGGCCTGAGCGGCTTTTACGGCTGCTTCATCATAAGCCGGCGCTTCCCTTTCTTCAAAGGAGATGGCCCCCGTCGGGCAGGCAGGGAGACAGTCTCCAAGACCATCGCAGTAGTGTTCGCGCACAAGTTTTGCTTTTCCGTTTACCATATCAATAGCGCCTTCATGGCAAGCCTGGGCACAGAGCCCGCAGCCATTGCAGAGCGCTTCGTTAATTTTGATGATTTTTCGTATCATAGTCTTATTCCTTCCCTTCCAAAATGTTTTCAGAAATACGCTTGACTTACATGTATAAGAATAGTACACTCAGGAAAAAGAATCGGTTGTAATTACAACGGAGGTAGGAATGGAGAGAAAAAAATGGGTTCGGAATTGCCCGCTTTTTCGGGGAATCCCGGAGGAAGAAATGGAGATATTGCTGAAACGAATAAAGGCCTGCACCCGGATTTATCAAAAAGACGAGATCCTTCTGAATGTGGGGGATACAGTTCGCTCTTTCGGAATCGTGGCATCCGGGGAACTTTTTGTCATGAAGGAAGAGTATAGCGGGAGCACAGCCATGGTGGCACAGATTCTGTCTGGAGAATTGTTTGCGGAGGCATTTGCGGCGGGCGAAGCCTGCGCGACGGTCACGGTAATGGCGGCAGACAAGACAGAAGTTCTGTGGATTGATTACAGAGCGATGACGGAGACCTGTCCAGACAGCCCGGCACATAAGATCCTCATGAAAAATATGATGCAGATACTCGCGCGGAAAAATCTTTTTCTGACTGGGCGCATCTCCCACCTGTCCAGACGGACACTTCGGGAGAAAGTCCTTTCTTACTTGTCGGAACAGGCTTTAAAAGAAGGAAAAAAGAGTTTTGAGATTCCATTTGACAGACAGGGACTTGCTGATTATCTGGCGGCAGACAGGAGTGCGCTGTCAGCGGTGCTTGGAAAGCTGAAAAAAGAAGGTGTCTTGTCTTTTCGGAAAAATCAATTTGAGCTGCTGAAAGAAGAAGAACAGATAAAAATCTGATAAGATTTTCATAGAGAAATTTGAAAAGTCATGGTATGATATAAATTCAGGGCTAAAAGAAAGATATGATACAAGAAGGGATGTGATGGATATGACTGGAGGTTCCAAAAAAAGAAGAGAGACGGAAGTATATGAGAACTACTGGAAGTTTACAGCGGCATATACGAATCTGCTCGGAACGAAATTTCATAATTGCCTTTCTGTGACGGTCATGTTCATCGACAGCCACAAAAAGGAAATCCAAGAAAGTGCCGGAAAGAAAGATGGTAAGACGGAGGAGCTTTACCGCAGACTTCAGGAAAGAATCGTGAAAATGTGTGATTTTAAGGGAAAGGACGGCTCCTTGTCGGCCAGGAAAGCCATCAACCAGTTTGTGAAGATCGGTTTTATCAATCCATATATGGACGGGTATCATCCGCTTGTAAAAGAGTTCTTGCGGACGGAGGACAAAGAACGAAAGAGAGTTCTTTTTTCAAAGATTTTTTATGAGGCGTCCTCCCTTGCCTCCGATGTGACTGTGGATAAAAGAGAGCTGAAACACATGGCGTTTCTGCTGAAGACGCTGGATCTTTCCGGACCGCTGGATAAAGAAGACATCAAGGGACTGATGGTAACAGATATCCGGAATTTTGCGAAAGGATACCTTACGAGAAGCGAACTTAACAGTCAGATCCGCTATGCCGATTCCTGCGGTTTCCCGGATAGAAAATATAATCAGATCTCCCATCTGATCTCCCACCTGAAGCTTTTTGTGGATCTCTCCTACGACAGAGAAAATGAGACATTCCGTTTCGTAGATGATCCAGGGATCGCAGATGGCAGGGAGAGAGAAAACAAAAAGAGAGATGGAGTGCGCCATCGTATTTTTAAGGAGGAATTGAAGCAGGAATCGGAGCGCATCTATGGGAAACCGGTTTGCTACCTGGAAAAGATCCAGTATAAGACGCTGATCGCCTCCCACATCAAACCACTCCAGACCTGTCTGGATGAAGGGCGGGAAGATGAAGCCTATGATGTGGACAATGGAATTTTGATCAATCAGATTGCAGATTCGTACTTTGATAAGCAGGAAATCTCTTTTACCGACGACGGGGAGATTTTATTTGGAGATCGGGTGGAAGAAGCAGTAAGAGAACGGCTTGGAAGATACCGGCTGGACAGCGCAGTGATGAACGATAAAAGAAAACAGTATATGCGTTATCACAGAGCTTTGTTTTACAAAAAACAGGGCATCGATCCGGTCTCATCGGAATGTAAAGAGGAAAAGCCTCTAAAGCGTCCGACATATGTGGATCTGTTCTGCGGGGCAGGAGGACTGTCCTGCGGATTTGACAAGGCGGGATTTGAGAATCTTCTGGCCGTTGAGATGCATCCTAAGTATGCAAGGACATACCGGGAGAATTTCCCGGAGCATCCGCTCATCGTGGACGACATCAAAAACATCCCCAATGAGAAACTTAGCGCGGTCATAAAAGAGCGGGAAGTAGACGTTGTTATCGGAGGACCGCCTTGTCAGGGATTTTCCAAGGCCGGAAATATCGGCCGGACTTTTCTGGAGGATGAGAGAAATTATCTTTTTCTGGAGTTTGTGCGGGTCGTAAAACACTTAAAGCCAAAGATGTTTGTGATGGAAAACGTGGCTGCGATGGAAGTGCACAGGAAGGGCAAGACGATGGAGGATATACTGGAAGCATTCCGTGACGCAGGGTATATCGTACCGTGGCATGAAGTGCTGAACAGCGCCTGCTACGGCGTCCCGCAGGTGCGTCGCCGGATGGTCATGGTAGGATACCGAAAAGATCTGGTTGTAAATTTCTCCTATCCGGAGAAAGACAGCCGTATCCGAACGATTAAAGAAGCTATCGGCGATCTGCCGCCTTTGAAAAGCGGAGAGAAAAGCACGATCCCGAATCATGAGGCTATGAACCATTCCGTACAGATGCTGGAAAAGATGAGTTACGTAAAAGACGGAGGAGACCGGACGGATATCCCGGAACAATTGCGGCCAAAATCCGGGGATATCCGAAAATATATCCGCTATGACAGCCAAAAACCGTCGGTGTGCGTGACAGGGGATATGCGAAAAATCTTTCACTATTGCCAGAACAGGGCGCTCACTCCACGGGAGCTGGCAAGAATACAGACATTCCCGGACGATTTTATTTTTTATGGGACATCGATACAGATACAGCAGCAGATCGGAAATGCAGTTCCGCCGGAGCTGGCATACCGGATTGCCGTGCAGATAAGGGAGGCACTTCGAAATGTCTAAATATCCGAAAGTAAATTATATCGGGAATAAAGAAAAGCTTGTGGACTGGATTCTCCAGGAAATGCCGGTAAAGACAGGGAGTGTTATGGATCTGTTTGCGGGCGGGTGTTCGGTGTCTTATGCGCTGAAAAAAGAAGGATATGATGTGATTTCCAACGACATTTTGTACGCGGATTTCGTTCTTTGCAAAGCGCTGATCGAGAATATGGAAGGACAGATTTCAGCATCTGTGTTTGATATAGAGATTTCTCGGGGAATCATTGAAAAAGAGAAAGACAGGCTTTCTTTTCTTGCAGGGAGACTGTATTTTCCCGAGGAGATCGAAGAGCTGGCACGCCTCAAAGCTATCTCGGAAGAACTGGGAGGATATGAGCGGTATCTCTATCTGGCTCTTCTGCGCAGAGCTATGATCCGGAAGCTTCCATATTCACGGATGAATGTTCCATGGGATCAGATCCGGATCCTCAGAGATGAGGAATACAGCTACCGAAAATACGGGAGAAGGCGGGCATACCATAACCAGACTTTCGAAAGTCACATGAGAGAGAATTTGTCATCTTACAGCCAGGCAGTCTTCCGGGGGCGTGGAAATTGTATTGCCAGAAGGGAAGATGCTGCGGATCTTGTAAAAGAGCCGGGACGCTTGGATGTTGTGTATATTGACCCGCCATATCCTTCCACCATGAATAATTATGATGCGTTCTATGGTTTGTTCGACGAAATGTTTGGAAAGAAAAAGGAACATGCTGACTTTACCAAAAAACAGACGTTTCTTTTTCGACTGGAGGAGCTTGTAAAAGAACTGCGGGGAAAGACCGGATATATCCTTTTAAGCCAGAACAGTCGGGTTCGCCCGGTTCCGGATGAGATGGAAAAGATGCTTTCAAAATACGGGCGTGTGACACGGAAAGAACGGCCGCACAACTATCAGGTAACAGGGAAAATTAACAAAAAAGGAAGCAATGAACTTCTTTTTTTAGTAGAACTGTAAATTGCTTGCAATTTTCACACAAATACGATAGACTAATGCTATAGAGTGTTAAAGAGCTGAAGTACAAACTTTAGCGGAAGGAGTTAGAGCAATGGGATATGAAAATTTGAATGAAAAAATGCTTGATATGAAGGACGAAATTTTCGCATCCATCAAAGAAAGCATAGCGATCGAAAGTGTGAAAGGAGAGCCAGAGGCGGACGCACCTTATGGAAGAGGTCCGAAAGAGGCGCTGGATCATGCGCTTGCGCTGGGAGAAAAGCTGGGCTTTCGGACAGGAAATCTGGACAACAAAGTAGGCTGGATCGAGTACGGCGAAGGCGAAGAGATGGCAGCAGTGCTGGGCCATCTGGATGTTGTCCCGATCGGAGAAGGATGGAACTATCCTCCTCTCGCCTGTGAAGTACATGATGGAGTGATGTACGGACGGGGAATTCTTGATGACAAAGGACCTGTGATCGGTGCCATCTATGCGCTGAAAGCAATCCGGGATCTTGGACTTCCGATTGACCGCAGACTTCGCGTTATTTTCGGCACAGACGAGGAAAATGGATCTTCCTGTGTGCAGCATTACATTGAAGCGGGCGGAGAAAAACCGACGATCGGGTTTACGCCAGATGCAGAGTATCCGGTCATTTTTTGTGAAAAAGGCCAGTCATTCTGGGAAGTGACAAAGAAGATAGAGAATCCGTCCAAAGTGAAAATACTGTCCATCGATGGAGGTACAGCGAAGAATGTAGTAACGCCGAAGTGCACTCTTGTAGCGGAAGGAGAGATTGACGTCAAGGAAGCGGAAGGCATTACTGTGACAAAGGCGGACGGAAAGACAGTGGTCGTAGCGGAAGGAAAAGGGGCTCACGGAAGTACACCGCATCTTGGAATCAACGCTGCAAAGAAACTGTTTGAGGCAGTCAAAGATTCCGGTATTGACGGAGATGTAGGGCAGATGATGGCATTCATCCTGGAAAAAATCGGAGCAGAGACAAATGGAAAGTCTCTGGGAATCTGTTACAGTGACGAGGAGACAGGGGAAACGACAGTCAACCTGGGAGTTGTGAAAGTGACGGAAGAAGAGATCTTCTTTACACTTGATATCCGGTATCCGAAGAGTGGAAACAGAGAAGAACTGATCGCGAATGTAAAAAAACACGCGGAAGAATACGGTCTGAACGCGAATGTCGAGGCGGAAGGAAAACTCCTCTATGTTCCTAAAGATTCTGAACTTGTACAAAAACTGACGGGAGTCTACAGAGCACAGACCGGAGCGGATGATGAGCCGATCGCTATCGGAGGCGGTACATATGCAAAAGCGTTTGACAATATGGTAGCTTTCGGACCGATCTTCCCGGGAGATCCGGATGTGATCCATCAGCCGAACGAATGTGCAGACGTGGATAAATTAATGAAATCATTCCAGATCGTTGCCGCTGCAATGTATGAGATCGCTCAGAAATAGAAAACTTTAATAAAAAGTCTGACAAATTTGGTATATCAGAAAAGGCCTTCGCATGAAATGTGCAAAGGTCTTTTTATAACAAGGAGGTTTTAGTTTGAGACTGATTTTCAAGTATCTGAAAAGATATAAACTTCTTTTTTGCCTGAATGTGCTGTCTGTATTTGGCTTTGCGCTGGTGGAACTGGGAATTCCAACCATTGTATCAGATATGATCGACAAAGGGGTAGTAAATCAGGACAAAACGTATTTGATAAGAATGGGGGGAATGATCGTGCTGATCTCCGTGATCGGTGTGGCCGGCACGATCCTTTTAGGTTACTGCTGTGCCAGGATATCTACCAATGTTGCACACGATATCAGACAGGATGTATTCCGGAAAGTGCAGACACTGTCTCACAGCGAGATGAATGAGATTGGTGTGGCATCCCTGATCACAAGAACAAACAACGATGCCTTCCAGATCATGATGTTTATGAACGTGATCCTGAGGACTGCTGTCCTTACCCCGGTCATGATTTCAGTAAGTTTCATACTGATAATGATGACATCGCTGAAATTGTCAATGATTATTCTTGCTACCGTCCCGCTGATCATCATCGGGGTGGTTATCGTAGGGAAAATTTCCTCACCTATCAGTGAGAGACAGCAGGGATCACTGGATTCCATCAACCGGATTTTCAGGGAGAACCTCACAGGAATCCGGGTTATCCGATCCTTTAACAATGACAGCTATGAGTCGGAGCGGTTTGACAACGAGAACGTAAATTTTATGGTGCAGTCTAAGCGGCTGTTTAAACTGATGTCCTCCACAGAGCCGATCTTCTTTCTGCTTATGAATGTGGCGGTCATTGGAATCTACCTTGTCGCAAGTTTTATGATCGATGACGGTGCACTGCCGGTGGGGAAACTGGTAGCCTTTATGGATTATATGTTCCACGCAATGTTTTCCGTTCTCCTGTTCTGCCTTGTATTTATGATGTATCCGAGAGCAAATGTATCTGCAAAGCGGATCATGCGAGTTCTAAATACTGAACCGGGAATACAGAACCATCCGAAAGAGGGAGCAGAGGAAAAGGAGAAAAGCGTTGTGTTTGACAATGTGACTTTCGTCTATCCGGACGGAGAGGAGGCTGTGCTCCAGAATGTATCTTTTGAGGCACACGCCGGACAGACTGTGGCTTTTATCGGAAGTACAGGATCAGGAAAAAGCACGCTGATCAAGCTGATCCCGCGATTTTACGATGTGACATCCGGGAAGGTGCTTGTAAACGGTGTCGATGTACGGGAGATGGACATGTATGCACTGAGGGATAAAATTGGGTATGTATCCCAGAAGGCAAACCTGTTCAGCGGGACCATCGCGGACAATATCAGATTTGGGAAAAAAGAAGCGACAGACGATGAAGTCATCCATGCGGCAAAGGTGGCACAGGCGTACGACTTTATCATGGAAAAGCCGAACGGCTTTGAAGAGAAGATCGCGGAAGGAGCAGGTAACGTGTCAGGCGGACAAAAGCAGCGGCTTTCCATCGCTAGAGCGCTGGTGCGCAAACCGGAGATCTATATCTATGACGATTCCTTTTCGGCGCTTGATTTCCGGACAGACGCCCGTCTCAGGGGAGAACTGAAAAAAGAGATGACAGATGAGATCGTCCTGATCGTGGCGCAGAGAGTTTCCACTATCATGGATGCAGATCAGATCATTGTTCTCAATGAAGGAAAGATTGCAGGGAAGGGAACGCACAGGGAGCTCCTTGAAAACTGCAAGATATATTATGAGATCGCCGCCTCTCAGTTAAGTGAGGAGGAACTGGCCTATGAATAGAAAAGTAAGCTGGAAAGTATGTATAAAAGGAGTACTGGCTTTCGCAAAGCCATACAGGACAAAATTTTTTGTGGCGTTTTTTATGGTCATTTTGTCCACGGCTATCTATACAATGAATCCAACGGTCGAAGGGATGGTCACAACACAGCTTGCAGATGACGCAGCAAAGATCATGGAGGGGATACCGGGCGCTCATGTGGATTTCCAGAGAGTGTTCCTGATACTGACGCTTTTGATCACTTGTTTCATTGTAAGGGCACTGGCTCTTCTTATTTCGGCGTTTTTCCTCACAAATGCCATCCAGCATATGATGCATGATATCCGGGGAGCACTTCAGAAAAAGATCCAGAAGCTTCCGGTGCGATTTTTTGACGATCATGCATTTGGGGATGTCCTGAGCTGTGTGACAAATGACGTGGATACGCTGAGCAATGCATTGCAGCAGACACTTACCAAAGTGATTACCGGAGTACTGACATTCATCCTTGTCATTATCATGATGTTCCGGATCAACTGGATCATGACACTCCTTGCACTTGTCATCATCCCTCTGACAGCGCTTATCACAAAACTGTTTGTCGGACGCTCGCAGAAACTTTTTGACAGACAGCAGACGACTGTCGGGGAACTGAACGGAACCATCACGGAGCTGTACGGGGGCTTCAATGAGATCATCGTGTACAATAAACAGGAGGATACGATACAGAAATTCGAGGATGTCAACAGGAGGATGAGAGATTCTGCGTTTCAGGCACAGTTCGTGTCTTCTTTGATCTCGCCTTTTGTGTCATTTATCACTTATGTGACGATCGGAGCTTCAGCTGTTGTAGGCTGCATTCTCGTCATTCAGGGAACGATCAAAATTGGGGATCTCCAGGCGTTCATCCGTTATATCTGGCAGATCAATGACCCGCTGTCACAGGTATCTCAGTTATCCGCCCAGGTACAGTCGGCTTTTGCGGCACTTGGTCGTATCTTTACGATGCTGAATGAAGAAGAGGAAGACCAAGGCGGCGAAAAACATGTGGCGAAAGACCGGATGAAAGGGACAGTGACCTTCGACCATGTGCAATTTGGCTATGGAAAAGACCTTCTGATGAAAGATGTCAATATGGATGTCAAGAGCGGACAGATGGTGGCTATTGTAGGTCCGACAGGGGCAGGAAAATCGACGCTTATGAATCTGCTGCTTCGCTTCTATGACGTAAAAGGGGGATCCATCAAGGTTGACGGTGTAGATATCCGTGATATGCCAAGGGAAGAACTACGATCCATGTTCTCACTTGTGCTCCAGGATACGTGGCTTTTTAAAGGATCGATTTACGAAAATATCCGGTACGGAAGACTGGATGCTCGCAAAGACGAAGTGATAGGGGCCGCAAAGATGGCCAATGTCCATCATTTTATACGGACGCTCTCACATGGGTATGATTCCTTGATAAACGAGGAAGCAAACAATATTTCCCAGGGCGAAAAGCAGCTCCTTACGATAGCGAGAGCGATCCTGAAAGACCCGCAGATTCTTATTCTCGATGAGGCCACTTCTTCTGTGGATACTCGTCTTGAGAAAATGCTCCAGGAGGCGATGCAGCGAGTTATGGAAGGCAGAACGTCCTTTGTCATCGCACACCGCCTGTCCACGATCCGGGATGCGGATCTTATCCTTGTTCTAAAAGACGGCGATATCGTGGAACAGGGAACACATGAAGAGCTGCTGGAAAAGAAGGGAATGTACGAGAAGCTGTACCATTCTCAGTTCGCCGGTCAGAATTTTGATGAAATGGACTAGATAAGCAAAGGAGGAACGAAAGGCATGGGCGGAAGGAAGACAGAAAGCGGAATACCAAAATATCAGCAGATCGCGGCAGATATCGCGTACAAGATTGTTGACGGAACATACCAGGAAGGCAGGAAGATCTATGCACGGTCCTCGATCGGAAGCCAGTACAGCGTTTCTTCGGAGACAGCCCGAAGAGCCATGTGCATTCTTGCAGACTGGGATGTTGTGGAAGTCGAAAAGAACAGCGGAGTGGTAATCAAATCGCTGGACAACGCAAGGAATTTTCTGCAGCAGCAGGAGCAGACAAAGTCTATCCAGAATCTGAAACGGAACATTCTGGACAACGTAGAGCGTCAGCAGGAGGAAACGAAGGAACTCTATGGATATCTGACAGAGCTGATCAAACAGATTGAGTGCTACAGGGCGACGAATCCGTTCATTCCATATGAGCTTGTCATCAAGGAGGACACGCCGTATCTGGACAGGACGGTGGGCGAAGTTAATCTCTGGCAGGAAACCTTTGCGACGGTCATAGCGATCCGCAGAAACGGGACATTGATGATGTCGCCGGGACCGAAGGCGGTGTTCCGTCTCAATGATATTTTTTACTATACAGGAGATGACGAATGTCCAGAAAGAGTAAGAAAATTCATGTATCCGAAACAAGTAGGCGACAAATAGAACAAGACAGAGATGGGAGCAGATATGAAGAAAGAGACAATCAAAAAAGTAGCTGGAAGACTTACGGAAAACTACCGGACGGAGGAGCTGTTCATGCCGAAAAACGGCAGACAGCTTCCGGACAGGAGCAAAGTGATCGATATTTTAAGAGAACTGAAAAATGTGGTATTCCCAGGGTATTTCGGAAAGGACAGCACAATGGAGCTGGATGCGTCCTACTATGCGGGGTATCGGCTGAACCATCTGTATGACGCCCTGCGAGACCAGATTGAGATCGCGCTTAAGTACCAGAGAAATGAGGAGACAGATGAAGAAGTCAAAGACCGTGCAGAACAAGTGACAGATACATTTTTTGACAGGCTTCCGAATATTCAGGAAAGCCTTTTGAAAGATGTACAGGCAGGATTCGACGGCGATCCGGCGGCTCAGAGCAAAGAAGAAATCATTTTTTCTTATCCGGGGCTTTTTGCCATTTATGTATACCGGCTTGCTCATGTATTATACCAGGAAAAAATACCGTTTATCCCGCGGATTATGTCTGAGTATGCCCACGGAAGAACAGGCATTGACATCAATCCGGGAGCAACGATCGGGGAATATTTCTTTATCGATCACGGTACCGGTATCGTGATCGGGGAGACGACAGTCATCGGCAATAATGTCAAGCTTTATCAGGGGGTAACCCTTGGAGCGCTTTCGACGAGAAACGGACAGCAGTTGGCGGGGATAAAACGGCATCCTACAATTGAAGACAACGTGACAATTTATTCTAATTCCAGCGTTCTTGGCGGGGAGACAGTCATCGGCGAACACTGTATCATCGGAGGAAATACGTTCATTACCCGGTCCGTTCCGCCTTATACAAAAGTAAGTGCAAAAAGTCCAGAGCTTGTCTTTAAAACGCCAAAGGAGAAAAAAGCTATCTGGGAATGGGAAAATTAGAAACAGACTTTACCGCGCTTATGGAAAGTAGTACAATAAAAGCAGAAAAAGGAAAGGGAGGATGAAGTTATGGGACAGGAATTGATCACAAAGTTGAAAGAAGTAAAACAGGCACTTGTGAATCTGGATCTCCAGGGGGAAGAATGGGAAGAAAAACAGGAAGTCCTCCAAAAGCTGGAAGAAGTTACTTCCTATGTGAAAGATGCAATGGGAAAAGGAATCTTGTAACATGAGACAAAAGATAAAGGCGCTTGTGTTTGACATGGACGGCTTGCTTTTTGATTCTGAGCGGGTCGTCCAGAAATCGTGGGAAAAGGCTGGAGAAAAACTTGGCTATCCCGGTATCGGGCAGCATATTTACAATACTCTGGGATTTAATGTGGTACGCAGGACAGAATATTTCAGGCAAGTATTTGGAGAGACATTTCCGATGGACGAGTTTAACGAGATGACGCGGAAGATCTTTCAGGAAATCAAAGAAAAGGAAGGAGTGCCGCTGAAACCGGGGGTAAAAGAGATTCTGGACTTTGGAAAAGACAGAGGCTGGCGTATGGCGGTAGCCACATCCTCCAGAAGAGAATACTCCCTGGAGCTTTTGAAAACAGGAGGGATACTCCACTATTTTGATACTGTATTATGCGGAGATATGGTAACGAAAGCAAAGCCGGACCCGGAGATCTACGAGAAAGCGTGCAGTCTTCTCCATGTCCTTCCGGAAGAAGCGGTAGCCCTTGAGGATTCTCCAAACGGAATCCGGGCCGCTTTTGCGGCAGGAATGTGCCCGGTCATGGTTCCGGATCTTGTGGAGCCAAACGAAGAAATAAAAAAGCTGTACCAAATAAAAGTAAAGACGCTTTTGGAAGCGAAGGAAGAACTGAAAAAACTGGCTGACACTTAACATAGATGAAAGTGTCGGCCAGTTTTTGTGGAGAATACTGTGAAAGCTGTTCTGCAGACCGGTTGTCCCGTCCGGATGAGGGGAAATCGACTTACGCAGGGAGCCCGGCAAACCGCACGGCGCAGGACTGAAAAGATTCAATCTGACGCTTCAGATCTTCCTGCTGGATATCCGACAAGGATTCCAGCAAACGATCCTGTGAATCGCGGACAGCGGCCGCGTTGAACGGAGGTATGAGTGCGAAATCACTGTACGCCCGAAGTCTCTGAAAATAGAGGTTCAGCTCCGGGGAGTCTTTTTCTTTCAGTGAAAGCTCGTACATGAAGTGTGTATCCGAGGCGTCCGTATTTTCACATTTCAGACAGATCCACTTCCCGAGATAGTAGTATTCACTTCCGATCCTGTATAGAAATCCCGGGCGGGATATAAAATCTGTATGGTTCATGGCAGTTCCTCCCTTCCAGATTGTATCAGCCGTTTAAAATCACTTGTTTTAAAGAAAGATCCTCGTTCAAAAGTACAAGATTTGCAATCTTGCCAGGGGCGATGCTTCCATATCGGTCGTCAAGATGAAGTGCGCGGGCAGGATTGATCGTGGCACATCCGACGGCATCTTCCAGTGGGATGCCCATTTCTTTTACAGCTGTACGCATACAGTCGGCAAGATTTGTGACAGATCCGGCCAGGGCGCCGTTGGAAGTCAGGGTTGCATGTTTTCCTTTTACTGTCACATCCAGGCCGCCAAGTGTATAGGAACCGTCCGGCATGCCGGTGGCGCGCATACTGTCGCTGATCAGACAGATCCTGTCTGCGCCCATCATTGCAAACGCAGCACGCACCATGGATGGATGGATGTGCACGCCGTCACAGATCAGTTCGGCAAAGACATGTTTGCTGTCAAATACGGCACCGACCACTCCAGGTTCTCTGTGGGTAAATGCAGGCATGGCGTTAAAAAGGTGGACAGCATGGCAAGCTCCGGCATCATAAGCCGCTTTTGCGGCATCATAAGATGCATTGGTATGTGCAAGAGAGACAGAAACTTCATCTTTGACATCGCGGATGAAGTCGAGAGTCTTTTCTGTGTTGCGTTCCGGGGCTACTCCGATGAATTTTATAAGCCCGCCGGCTGCTTCCTGGAATTCGCGGAAGATGTTCTCATCACAAGTAATGATATTGCGTGCATCCTGGGCGCCTTTTTTCTCCACGCTGATGAACGGACCTTCCATGTTCAGCCCGGCCAGATGGGCGCCGCTTTCATTTTTGTATGCCGCAGCGGTAGAAAGCACTTCCTTCAGTTCTTCTACCGGAAGGGTCATGGTAGCAGGACAGATCGTGGTCACGCCGATGGAGGCCTCATACTCTGCAATCGTACGGATCGCTTCCGGATCATTGTCGCACACATCAGCGCCTTTGCATCCGTGGAAATGGATGTCGATCAGTCCCGGGATGGCGTAGGCGCCTTCGCCGTCGATCACTTCGGATGTATCAGAAACAGACTTCTGAAACAGACCGTTTTCAATATAGATTTCCCCGTCACGGAAAATCTTGTCTTCGCCATATACTTTTACATTTTTTATGATCATTTTCAAAATCTCCTTTTATTTAAACTTTTTAAAATGCGCTCCCAGACAGATGTCCGTGATAGAAAACTCATTGCGCAGAAAGGAAAGGATGCGGCAAAACAGGATTTCCATGTTGCCGCATCCTTTTGCTATGGTCTAATGAGGAATTTTTGAAAAAGCTGCCTTGTCGCCGACGATTGTCACGTCCGGATGGAACTGCAGAATGGATGCAGGTACCTCTGGTGTAACAGGGCCAAAGAAAGCTTTTGCCACGATATCTGCTTTGTCTTCGCCGCTTACGACAAGCAGGATCTTTTTCGCGCGCATAATCGTGCCGATTCCCATTGTGTAAGCCTGTCTAGGTACATCATCAGCGGAAGCAAAAAAACGTTTATTTGCCTCGATAGTGCTTTCCTGGAGATCTACACAATGCGTAGCCTGCGGGAAATCACAAGCAGGTTCATTGAAGCCGATATGTCCGTTGTGGCCAAGGCCGAGAAGCTGAAGATCGACTCCGCCGAGGGAAGCGATCACTTCTTCATAATGTGCACATTCTGTCTCACTGTCTTCTTTTGTTCCGTCTGGAATGTTTGTGTTTTCCGGGCAGATATTGACATGGTCGAAGAGATTCTCATGCATGAAATAGTAGTAGCTCTGGTCGTTATCGCGTGTAAGACCTTTGTACTCATCAAGGTTGGCAGTTTTTACCTGTGAGAAATCAAGATCTCCATTTTCATACTTTTCGATCAGGCGTTTGTATGTGCCCACCGGAGAAGAACCGGTAGCAAGGCCGAGGACACAGTCCGGCTTTGTCACGATCTGGGCAGCGATGATATTTGCTGCTCTCTGGCTTAATGCATCATAATCTTTTTCTTCATAAAATTTCATTTTTTCGGATCCCCCTTTAGAATGATACTTACAGTATAGCATATATATTTTGAATGTACTTTCAGAAAGAAAATTTTTCAAAATATTCCGGCAGATGAAAATCAGGAGATCCGGATATGATCGGGGCAAAAGAAGCGTAATGTTCCAACGCCGGAGTCTCCGAAATCTTGTAAAAGTTCGCGGAAAATGTCTGTTCCTGGAGGAAGAAGTCTGTTCCATAAACGTCTTTAAGAAGCGTGATGGGCAGGCGAAAAGAAGCTTCCCAGAAAGTGGGATATATGTTTGCGCGAAGGCTTACCATCTGGCACTGGCGCGGGGTAAACAGCACCCGCCCGGAGCGGCTTCTTCCGTGCATAGCCAGTAATGCACCGTTTGCATTGAATTCGATATTGATATAAGGTCCGTCATCTGATCCGAAGAGAAAAAAAGCCTCCATTGCGCTGTCTCTGTATACTGGAGAACCGTTTTCCGTATAGGTGCACAGAGGGTTCGATTCCTCACAGCGCATGGAAATGTAAAATCCATCATTCTCTATGTAACCGATTTTGCCGGTTGTTCTTGGAATCGATTTGGTTCCCCACAGAAGATGGGTAAGCTCGAATGCTGTCCCATTTTCCGGGAGATGCTCCGGGGATGAGATTGTATGTACTTTCATCTATCTGGACTCCCACCTTCCACTGGCACCGCACGGCAGGACAAGCCCATTTGCGGATACCGGGAGGCCGATTTCCTGCGCATCCACATGTCCGTCTCTTCCTTTGAGTTCCGTACTGAGCATATAGGTAAGGACGGAAGGGGCAAGTCCGGTTGTGTAAGAGTTGATCAAAAAGAAGAGGGCGTCGTCCGATAGTATTTCGGTACATCTTTTGATCAACGGATGAATGGCATCCTCGATTTTCCAGATTTCTCCTTTTGGTCCCCGACCGTAGGAAGGAGGATCCATGATGATGGCATCATAATGATTGCCGCGGCGAATCTCGCGCTCAACAAATTTCATACAATCATCTACAAGCCAGCGGATAGGGGCGTCCGAAAGTCCGGAAGAAGCGGCATTTTCTTTGGCCCATGTGACCATTCCTTTTGACGCATCCACATGGGTAACATGTGCGCCTGCCGCTGCGGCAGCCAAAGTTGCACCTCCAGTATAGGCAAAAAGATTCAGTACTTTGACCGGGCGTCCGGCTGTGCGGATTTTCTCAGAAAACCAGTCCCAGTTTACTGCCTGTTCCGGGAAGAGCCCAGTATGCTTGAAGCTGAATGGCTTCAGATTAAAAGTAAGGTTTTTATAATGTATCTGCCACTGTTTCGGCAGATCGATAAATTCCCATTCACCGCCCCCTTTTTTGCTGCGATGATAACGGGCGTTCGGACGCCTCCAACCTTTGTGAGTCTTTTCCGTATTCCAGATGACCTGAGGGTCCGGACGGACAAGGAGAAAGTCCCCCCATCGCTCCAGCTTTTCTCCGCCGGAGCAGTCAATCACTTCATATTCTTTCCAACCGTCTGCAATCCACATAAAACGAATCCTTTCTTTTCTTTAGTAGGTTTCATTATAGCAGTTATAAAAAGAAAGCTCAATATTGATTTTATCTATGAATACTATAGAAAAAAGTGATTGGAAAATCCGTTTACCCTTCTTTTGCGAAGTGTTAAAATAAAACCAGTGTATAAATCCAAATATGAACGAAAAATCGAAAGGCGGAACAAATTATGATAAAAGTAAATGCGATCGGAGATAACTGCCCGATTCCGGTAATCAAGACCAAAAATGCGATGAAAGAACTGAAAGGCCCGGACACGATCGAAGTGTTGGTGGACAATGAGATCGCAGTGCAGAATGTGACAAAGATGGCGCAGGCATCCGGCGGAAAAGTTACATCCGAGAAGACTGCGGAAAAAGAGTACCGGATTCTGATTGAGATGGAGGGAACTCCGGAGAAAGAAGAAGGGGAAGAAGTGTCCTGCATGCCTGATAAGAGGGGAGATATGATCGTGGTTGTATCTTCCGACAAGATGGGAAACGGAAATGATGAACTTGGGAAGGTCCTGATGAAGGGATTTCTTTTTGCTGTAACACAACTTGAAGAACTTCCGAAGACAATGCTTTTCTATAATGGAGGAGCGACGCTTACAACGGAGGAATCAGATTCTCTGGAAGATCTGAAAAACCTTGAAGCTCAAGGGGTTGAGATCATGACCTGTGGGACATGCCTTGACTACTATGGATTGAAAGAAAAGCTTGCTGTTGGCGGCGTCACAAATATGTACAGTATCGTTGAAACAATGGCAAATGCGGGGAAAATCATAAGGCCATAAGAGCGTCCGCTGCGGACAGCTGCGTGAGACAAAAAGAAGGTGCAGGGGAAAGTTACTTCTGCACCTTTTTATTGCACTTTGTCAGGTTTATGGTATAATAAAAAAGTTATAAATATTTTCTATAAGTCAGTACACGATGTTTGGAAAGGAGTGGGGAAATGATGAAAGATGTTAAGCTGACTCAGATGACTAAGACTGCGGGGTGAGCGGCCAAAATAGGTCCGGAGACCCTTGCCCAGGTACTGGGCAAGCTGCCGAAATTTCAGGATGATAATCTTCTGGTAGGAATCGAGACATCAGATGATGCAGCTATTTACAAGATCACGGATGATATCGCAATGATCCAGACTGTCGATTTTTTCACTCCGATCGTGGACGATCCGTATATGTTCGGACAGATTGCAGCGGCCAATTCACTGAGTGATGTGTGGGCCATGGGTGGAGAGCCGAAAGTTGCTTTGAATATCGTAGGATTCCCGAACTGCCTGGATCCGTCGATTCTGGGAGAAATCCTCAGAGGAGGGGCGGATAAGGTAAAGGAGGCGGGAGCGGTGCTAGTGGGCGGGCATACGATCCAGGATGATGAGCCGAAATACGGGCTTTGCGTGTCAGGTTTTGTGCATCCGCAAAAGATATTCAAAAATTACGGGTGCAGGCCTGGAGACAAGCTGATCCTCACAAAACAGATCGGAAATGGTATTGTAAACACGGCCATCAAGGCTGATATGGCGTCCGCACGTGCGATCCGGGAAGCGGAGATCGTCATGTCTTCCCTGAATAAAAAGGCGAAAGAAGTGGTAGACAGATATGACGTCTCGGCATGTACCGATGTGACCGGATTTGGACTTCTTGGACATGGAGCAGAGATGGCGACGGCAAGCAATGTCTGCTTTGATCTTATGCTCTCGAATATCCCGTATTTTGCAGATGCGGTTTCCTATGCCAAGATGGGGCTTATACCGGCGGGAGCATACAAAAACCGGCAGCATTCCGGGAAATATGTAGACGTGGGAAAGGCGGAAGAATACGAGGTAGATCTCCTCTACGATCCGCAGACATCAGGAGGACTCCTGATCAGTGTCGCACCTGATCAGGCAGACGCAGTAATGGAAGATTTTGAAAAAAAAGGAATGGATACCAAAGTTGCGGTAATCGGGGAAGTAAGAGAAAAAGATCCGGACGATACGACTTTTATCCGGCTCTTATAAAGCATACCCCGTGCACGCGCTCTGGATGGGAAAGAAGATGGAAAAAAATTTATTTTACCGCAGTATTCCGAAAGTGGATATACTGCTTGAAGAGGAACAGATCAAAGAGGCGATCGAAGTCTATGACAGAGATACGGTCATGGAGGCGATCCGAACAGAGATGGAGGCGCTCAGAGACCTCATTAGAGAAAGCGATGATGAAGAGGAGATCAGACTCGGAATCGACAGCCTGATTTCGAACATTGTCAACACTGTAAAAAAAATGCACACTCCGGATATGAGGCCGGTCATCAATGCCACAGGCACGATCCTGCACACCAATCTCGGGAGAGCGCCTATCAGCAGAGAACATTTAAATCGAATCGCTGATGTGGCCTGCGGTTACTCAAACCTGGAGTACGATCTGGAAGCCGGAAAACGTGGAGAGAGATATTCGCATTTTGAGAAACTTTTGTGCAGGATCACGGGTGCGGAGGCTGCTATGGCGGTCAATAACAATGCTTCCGCAGTAATGCTGATCTTAAGTTCTATGGCAAAAGGCGGAGAAGTTGTTGTATCCAGAGGAGAACTTGTAGAGATCGGAGGGAAATTCCGGATCCCAGACGTGATGGAACAAAGCGGAGCTTCCCTTGTGGAAGTGGGGACGACAAACAAGACACATTATTCCGATTACGAAAATGCCATCACGGAAGAGACGAAAGCGCTTCTGAAAGTACACACGAGCAATTACCGGATCGTGGGATTTACGGAGAGTGTTCCGATTGACGGTCTGATTCCGCTTGGGGAAGCGAATGATATCCCGATCATTGAAGATCTTGGAAGTGGAGTGCTCATCGACCTTTCAAAATACGGGCTTACATATGAACCGACAGTCCAGGATTCCATACGTAAGGGAGCGGACGTCGTATGTTTCAGCGGGGACAAACTGCTTGGAGGCCCGCAGGCCGGAATCATCGTGGGAAAGAAGAAATATATTGATCAGATGAAGAAAAATCAGCTGACCCGGGCGCTTCGAATCGACAAGTTTACAGCCACAGCGCTGGAGCTGGTTCTCCAGGAATACTTAAGCGAAGAGAATGCCATCAAAAAAATCCCGGTGCTTCGGATGATCACAAAGACAAAAGAAGAAGTGGAAAAAGATGCAAAACGCTTTGTAAGGCTTTTGAAGTCACGAAAATTGCAGGCCGCGGTCTGCGTGCAGGAGTGCGAATCCCAGATCGGCGGAGGATCTCTTCCGATGGAGCGGATCAGCAGCATGGGTGTCGTCATCAAGCCGTATGCCATGACTGTGCCGGAGCTTGAGACGGCTATGAGAAAATTGGATATCCCGATCATCCCAAGAGTAGTAAATGACACAGTTTTGATGGATGTAAGGACAATGGACAAGGAGCAGATGTCGCTTGCTGCGGATGAGCTTGCGGGTATTCTCGGAGAAGAGAAGAAAGTAAAAAGAAAATAAGGATGAGACATATGAAACATATTATTATAGGTACGGCAGGTCATATCGATCACGGTAAGACAACCTTGATCAAAGCTCTGACAGGAAGAAACACAGATCGCTGGGAAGAGGAGCAGAGAAGAGGTATTACCATAGACCTTGGATTTACGTATTTTGATCTGCCAAACGGGGATCGGGCAGGAATTATCGATGTACCGGGGCATGAGCGTTTTATCAACAATATGGTGGCCGGTGTCGTAGGTATGGATCTTGTCATGCTGGTCATCGCGGCAGATGAAGGGATCATGCCGCAGACAAGGGAGCATATGGACATTCTGGGCGAACTTGGGATCGAAAAGAGTATTATCGTTCTGAACAAGTGCGATCTTGTGGATGAAGAATGGCTGGAACTCGTAGAAGAGGAAGTAAAAGAGGAACTGAGCGGCACTTTCCTTGAAAACGCGCCGGTTGTAAAGGTGTCGGCGGCCACGGGAGAGGGGCTCTCGCAGCTGATAGAGACAATACAGGAGATGACGGAGAATGAAGTGACGGAGAAAGATATCCACACGATACCGCGTCTTCCGATCGATCGTGTCTTTACACTCTCCGGATTTGGTACGATTATAACCGGTACACTTCTTGCCGGAACAATTCGCAAGGAAGATACCTTGTGCATGTACCCGATTGGAAAAGAATGTAAGATACGCAGTATCCAGGTGCACGGGGAAAGTGTGGACACCTGTTATGCAGGGCAGCGAGTGGCGATCAATCTGTCTAATGTGAAAAAGTCGGAGATCCGGAGAGGATGCGTACTGGCACCGCTAAACAATATGAAAAATACAGAATTGCTGGATGTAAAGCTGAATGTGCTGCCATCTTCCATGCGCATTTTGACCAACCATGCGAGACTGCATTTTTTCAGCGGTACAAGCGAGATTCTCTGCAGAGCAGTGCTGCTTGACAAAGAAGAAATCGGACCGGGCGAAAGCGGATATGTACAGCTCCGACTGGAAGAGGAGATTGCGGTGCGAAGAGGCGACCGGTTTGTTGTGAGATTCTATTCTCCGATGGAGACGATTGGCGGGGGAGTCGTACTTGAACCAAACCCGAAAAGGAAGAGAAGGTTTCAGCCGGACGTGATCGAGGAACTGCAGCGCAAAGAATCAGGTTCCTCTGCGGATGTGATCGAACTTCACGTAAAACAGCATGAGGAAACGCTGGTAACGGCAGCAGAACTCGCAAAGATCACGGCTCTTTCTCCGGAAGAAGTCAAAGAAGATATAAGCCAGCTTGAGGAGCAAGGCACTGTCCTGACATTCCCGATGAAGAAAGATCTTTATGTATGGCATAAAAGTTCCGCTGAAAAGAAAAAGGAAATGATCACAAAAGAGCTGGCAGCTTTCCACAAGGCACATCCATACCGGCCTGGTATGGCGAAGGCAGAAATCCACGGAAAATTTATGAAACAGGTCAAACCGAACGTGTTCGATATGTACATTGAAAATCTGATCAAGGAAGAATCGATAGGAAGACGGGGAGAATTTCTGCATTGCTTCGGATATGAGATCCCGCGGGATGCCATATTTGAGAAAGCTGCCGGGACAATTCTCGGCGCAATGGAAAAAGCAGGATATGACTTTGTCCGTTTTTCGGAGATTGAGTTTCCAAAACTGCCGGAAGGGACAAAAGAAGATGTGCTTCAGGTGCTGACTGCTGAGGGAACCGTTGTCAAAGTCAACGATGAAATGTATACACTGGCATCTTTGATGGAGGAAGCGAAAAAGAAGATACAGGAAAAACTGAAAAAAGACGGTCTTATTACCATCGCGGAAGTGCGTGATATGTTTGCAACAAGCAGAAAAAGTGCGAAACCGATCCTGGAATATATGGATACATTGAAGATCACAAAGAAAGCAGGAGCAGAAAGCGAAAGGATTGCATACGTATGAATTTAAAACAACTGGAAGCATTTGTGTGTGTGGCAGACAGAAAAAGCTTTTCCAGAGCGGCAAAAGAATTGTTTTTAACTCAGCCTACGATCAGCGCACATATTGCTTCGCTTGAAAAAGAACTGGATGTACGTCTGTTCATTAGAAATACAAAAGAAGTCAATCTGTCTGAGGATGGAAAAACACTTTACAAATATGCAAGACAGATGATCGATCTGGAAGAACAGATCGAGGCGTGCTTCGTCGGGGAAAAACAGCAGGAGGGAAGAAAGATTTCTATCGCTGCGTCCACGATCCCGGCACAGTATATTTTGCCTCGCATTCTTTCAAAATTTAATGAAAAATATCCGCGGGAGCAGTTTAAAGTAGTGGAAAGCGACAGTGCAAAAGTCGTGGAACTGGTTGCAGGGGGAGCGGCAGATGTCGGGTTTACCGGCACTGTGCTTGAAAAAAAATTTTGTAAATATATTCCGTTTTATAAAGACGAGCTTATCATTATCATGCCGAATACGGAAAAGTACGAGAAGCGTGTAAACGAGCAGAATCTGAATTGGATCACAGAAGAAGCCTTTATCATGAGGGAAGAAGGATCCGGTACGCGAAAAGAGGCGGAAAAGCAGCTGAAAAAGGCTGGAATTGACACAGAGCAGCTCAACATTGTTGCAAGCATGGGTAACCAGGAAGCTATCAAACGTTCTGTGATCAGTGGTATGGGTATTACGATTATCTCAAAGCTTGCTGCGGAAGAAGAGATCCGAACAGGGAAGGTGCTTTGGTGTCCGATGCCGGATAAATCGGATGGAAGAGATCTGAATATCGTATACAATAAAAATTTCCATCTGTCCAAGTCGGCGGAGCGCTTTATCAGGGTAACAAAAGAGATGTACGGAATAGACAAAAAGTAAAAATGTTTTGATAAAAGACAGGCCTACTTATAGATATTGCCTATAAGTGGGCCTTTTTTTGCCTTTTTTCGATTAGACGGTAATGGGAGAAAAAGCTATACTTAAAGTTAGGTGATTAAGGGGGAAAACAAAAATGATTTATCTTGACAATGCAGCGACAACGATGCATAAACCTCAGGCGGTTATTGATGCAGTCGTAAATGCTATGAACTCTATCGGAAATGCCGGAAGAGGAGCTAATACAGCTTCACTTGGGGCTGCAAGACTTATATATGAGACGAGGGAAAGGCTTGCCGGAATGTTTGGCGCGGAAAGCCCGAAGCAGATCGTATTCACATCTAATTCCACGGAAAGTTTAAATATTGCCATAAAAGGACTGATAGATCCAGGAGATCATGTGATCACGACGGTGCTGGAACACAATTCTGTGCTGCGCCCGCTCTATGAACTACAGGAAAAGGGCGTGGAAATCACTTTCCTGGAAAGCGATGAAAAAGGCTGCGTACGTTACGGCGATTTTGAAAAAGCAGTGAAAGACAATACAAAAGCCATCATCTGTACGAACGGATCCAACTTGACCGGAAATCTTGTGGATATACAGAAGGTTGGAGAGATTGTGGAAAAATACGGACTTTTGTTTATCGTAGATGCTTCCCAGACCGCGGGGGTATTTCCGATTAATGTAAAATCCATGCATATCGACGTGTTATGTTTTACAGGACATAAAGGTCTTTTGGGACCGCAGGGAACCGGTGGCATGTATGTGCGGGAAGGACTTTCGGTCCGTCCGCTGAAAAGCGGGGGAAGCGGAGTGCAGACGTACAACAGAAAGCATCCGAAAGAAATGCCGACTGCTCTTGAGGCCGGGACACTCAATGGGCATGGTATCGCCGGACTTCATGCAGCGCTTGGATACATAGAAGAGACCGGAATGGACCATATCAGGGAAAAAGAACAGCTTCTTATGAGGATGTTCTACGAAGGAGTAAAAGATATTCCTGGAGTAAAAATATACGGGGATTTTTCTTCCTATAACAGGTGTCCGATCGTGACACTGAATATCAGAGACTACGATTCTTCCGAGGTAAGCGATGAGCTTCTTATGACATATGATATTTCCACGAGACCGGGAGGACACTGTGCGCCGCTGATGCACGAAGCGCTTGGAACAGTGGAACAAGGTTCCGTAAGGTTCAGCTTTTCGCATTTCAACACGGAAGAGGAAATCGCAGCTGCCGTTAAGGCAGTGCAGGAATTAGCAGAGGAATAGGAGGAAGAGTTATGAATTTATCAGACTCAAAGAAGAAACTAGCCATTGCCGGGATAATCTGCGGATTAATTGCAGCCGTCCTGGCAAAAATGGGGAACCCGGCCAATATGGCCATGTGTATCGCATGTTTTGTGCGTGATACGGCGGGGGCTTTGAAGCTCCATTCGGCAGCGGCCGTTCAGTATGCGCGTCCGGAAGTGATCGGAATCGTGATCGGAGCGTTTGCGATCTCACTTGCAACGAAAGAATACCGTTCTACTGCCGGATCTTCCCCGATGATTCGTTTCATACTTGGAATGATCATCATGATTGGTTCACTGGCATTTCTCGGATGCCCGCTCCGTATGGTACTTAGAATGTCTGCAGGTGATCTGAATGCATGGGTGGCTCTCATCGGCTTTGCGGCAGGTGTTGCCACAGGCGCCTTTTTCCTGAAAAAAGGATTCAGCCTTGGGAGAGCACACGAAACAAACTTTGCGAGTGGGACGATCCTCCCGATCCTGATGGCAGGGATTTTCGTGCTGAGTGTCTGCACGACACTTCTTGCAGCCAGTGAAAAAGGGGCAGGTCCGGGAGCATTGCATGCTCCGATCGCGGTTTCACTGATCGCAGGTCTTTTATTCGGGGCTGTTGCACAGAAATCCAGAATGTGTTTTGCGGGGAGCATCCGTGATATCATTCTTGTAAGAAGTTTTGACCTTATATCCGTCATTGCCGGATTGTTTGTCGTTATGCTTGTCTTCAATATCGCTACGGGAGGATTTCATCTGAGTTTCACAGGACAGCCGGTGGCACATTCCGCACATCTGTGGAATATCCTTGGTATGTATGCTGTGGGATTTGCGGCAGTTCTGGCAGGAGGATGTCCACTGCGTCAGCTTGTATTGGCAGGGCAGGGATCATCAGACGGGGCAGTAACAGTACTGGGTCTGTTTGTCGGAGCAGCAGTTTCACACAACTTCGGTCTTGCAGGCGCAGCTGCAGCAGCAGCTACAGCAGACAAGCCGGCAACAGCAGGAGGAGTAAGCACAGCAGGACAGGTTGCGGTCATCATCTGTATCGCGGCATGTTTCCTTATCGCTCTTACAAATAAGAGAAAAGGGACAAAATAGCTGGCTTTTTCGTAACTGATATGATATGCTGAATGAAAGGAAGTAATTTTAAGATGAAGGAAGTAGATGCAAGAGGACTTTCCTGTCCGGAACCGATCATGATGACAGCGGAGGCGCTGAAGCAGACAAAAGGGCCTGTAAAAGTACTTGTAAGCGAGCCACATCAGAGGACAAACGTAGAGAAATATGCGAAAGATCATGGGAAGAAGGTTACGGTCAGAGAAAAAGGCTCTGAATTTGAAATTGTGATTGAGTAGCATGAGAAAGAAAGAATTAAGACTTGTCGTCACATTCCACACGACGGCGGACGCTATGGCGATGGAAAAAGAATGTAAAGAAAACCAGGTAAATGGAAGGCTGATTCCAGTGCCGAGATCGATATCGGCAGGATGCGGTCTGGCCTGGTGTGCAGGGCTGGAAGACAAAGATACTATCCTGAGTATGATGGATCAGGTAGGAATCGAACATGAAGATCTGCACGAATGCATGGTGTAAATAGGGAAAGACTGGGCTTTTTTTGAAACCCGGTCTTTCTTTTTGTTCCGTCAAGGAAAGATCGCGCACGCAGGAACATAAAGTGTACCAAAAGAAAAGGAGGGAGTTTTTATGGAAACATTACTAAACATGGTTCCGGCATTTGCTGTCATTACATTGCTGTTTGCAGCCTGCCTGGCATGGAAAGTGGCACGCCAGGAGAGCGGGAACGAGCGGATGCGGGAGATCGCAGGATCCATCAGCGAAGGGGCGCAGGCATTTCTCACTGCCGAGTACAAAATTCTGATCGTGTTTGTTGCGATTCTGTTTGTGCTGATCGGGCTTGGTGTGGGAAACTGGATCACAGCAGTATGTTTTGCATTTGGAGCTGCATTCTCCACGCTGTCTGGTTTCTTTGGGATGAAGGTAGCTACAAGGGCAAATGTGCGGACGGCCAATGCAGCTATGAAATCTGGAATGAATAAGGCGCTTTCCATCGCATTTTCCGGCGGAGCTGTGATGGGAATGTGCGTGGCTGGATTTGGTGTGCTTGGAGTCAGTATCATTTATATTATTACAGAAAATGTGGATGTACTCTCCGGATTCAGCTTGGGAGCATCTTCCATCGCACTTTTTGCACGTGTAGGAGGAGGTATTTACACGAAAGCTGCCGATGTAGGAGCAGATCTTGTAGGAAAGGTAGAAGCAGGAATTCCGGAGGATGATCCAAGAAATCCGGCTGTGATTGCAGACAATGTAGGAGATAACGTAGGAGATGTGGCAGGAATGGGAGCAGATCTCTTTGAATCTTATGTGGGAGCGCTCGTTTCAGCAATTACGCTTGGCATTGTCTATTTCAAAGCGGAGGGAGCTTTGTATCCGCTGCTGATTGCAGGTCTTGGCCTGATCGCATCGATCATCGGGACATTTTTTGTACGAGGAGATGAGAAATCAAATCCGCACAAAGCATTGAAGATGGGAACATATGCATCGAGCGTCCTGATACTGATCGTATCGTTTGTTCTGAGCAATCAGTTTTTTGGAAACTTTCAAGCCGCTATTGCCATCGTATCCGGACTTATAGTAGGACTTCTGATCGGGGTCATCACGGAAGTGTACACGTCCGCCGATTATAAATCCGTAAAGGAGATCGGAGAACAGTCGGAGACAGGGGCTGCGACTACGATCATAAGCGGACTTGCGGTAGGAATGAAATCTACGGCTGCCCCCGTGCTTCTTATCTGTGTCGGGATTTTCGCTGCATATCAGTTTTGCGGCCTCTACGGAATTGCCCTGGCGGCGGTCGGTATGCTGTCCACTACGGCTATTACAGTAGCGGTAGATGCTTATGGACCGATTGCGGACAATGCCGGAGGCATCGCGGAAATGTCCGGGCTTGACGAATCTGTACGAAAGATTACAGACCGGCTGGATGCGGTGGGCAATACAACGGCGGCTATCGGGAAAGGATTTGCCATCGGTTCTGCAGCGCTGACTGCACTGGCTCTTTTTGTCTCCTACGCGGAAGCGGTTAAGCTAGAGAGCATAGATATTCTGGACAATCGTGTCATCATCGGTATGTTTATCGGAGGTATGCTTCCGTTCCTTTTCTCTGCTATGACGATGCAGAGTGTTTCAAAGGCAGCTTACCAGATGATCGAGGAAGTGAGAAGACAGTTTAAAACGATACCGGGGATCATGGAAGGCACGGAGAAGCCGGATTATAAATCCTGTGTGGCGATCTCCACGACGGCAGCCTTGAAAGAAATGCTTGTCCCGGGAATCATGGCAGTGGCGGCGCCGCTGATCGTCGGGATCGTTCTCGGCGCAAATGCGCTGGGAGGCCTTCTTGCAGGCGCTCTGATAACCGGTGTGCTGATGGCGATCTTTATGTCCAATGCCGGAGGAGCTTGGGACAACGCGAAAAAATACATAGAAGACGGACACCATGGCGGAAAAGGAAGCGAGGCGCATAAGGCAGCGGTAGTCGGAGATACCGTCGGAGATCCGTTTAAAGATACATCAGGACCTTCTATCAACATCCTGATCAAGCTTATGACGATCGTATCCCTTGTGTTTGCACCTCTTTTCTTGTCTGTAGGAGGACTGCTGTAAAATTAATCCTAAGAGAAAGTGGATGGATCATATACAAAGTTTGAAAAAGAAAGGCAGCTCGGAAGAATTTCCGGGCTGCCTTTCTGGCATGGTGCTTTTCCTTAAATTCCTTTTTGGAATGTTTCCAGAACATGCGGAAGAAGACGGGCGCTGAATTCAGAGAGGGAGTAATTCCCTTTACAGAGAGCCCAGTCATAGATCATGGCGCGCTCATACATGGCGTAGATCTTGACGAGTTCTGATGCCGTGGAAGACGGATGAAATTCCCCGGAATCCAGCCCTTTCTGCGCAATCTCGGTCAGCCATGTAAAGTACAGGCGCTCTTCATCGAGAAGAGACTGACTGTCTTTTGTGATAAGCTGTGATGAGTACAAGTAGGCGATCAGTTTTACGTCAATACTTGTCTCGATCATGCGGAAAAGTTCACGGTTTAAATATAAAAGGGTGTCGTACGAGGAAGTCTGCGGAGAAATCTCTGCCTGCAGATCCTCGTATTTCGAATCGAACAGATAAGAGATGGAATTCAGGAGAGCTTCTTTCCCTTTAAAATAGTGATAGAAGGTCCCTTTTGATGTCTTTGACAAATTGATGATATCCTCTACTGTAGTGTTGTCATACCCTTTTTTGTAAAAAAGATTCCAGGCCGCCTTAACGATGCGGCTCTTTGTCGATAAAGGTTTTCGTGGCATGGTTCCGGCCGCCTTTCTGATTCAGTATTTGCTATTATCCTACCTGAAAACCGTATTTCAGCGGATCATCCCCATCGATCACGTATGTGGCAAGTCCTGTCACATACGCGCTTCCTGTAATCTGCGGGATGACAGCATCATAATCGCCGATCTTGGTTTCTTTCAGGATCACGCCTTTAAATTTGGAGCCGATGAAGCTTTCGTATACGAAAGGTGTGCCGACTTCGATTTCCCCTTTTGCGTGAAGGGTGGCAAGTTTTGCACTTGTTCCGGTTCCGCAAGGAGAACGGTCTGCCATGTGATCTCCAAAAATCACGACATTTCTGCGGTCGCATCCTTCGGAGTCTGTGTGGCAGTAAAATTCGGCCAGATCCACGGAAGTGATATCGAGTGTCGGATGCTGTACTTTCACTTCACGATTCACTGCCTCAAGCACCTTCATTCCAAGATCCTGGAAGAACGGGATCGTCTTCGGCTCCACATGTGTAGCGATGGACGGCTGTTCAGCATCGATAATGGCAAAGAAACTTCCGCCAAAGGAAATGTCGTACGTGATGACCTTTCCATCCACAACTGTTTTAAGTCCCTGTTTATAAAGGAAAGCAGGGACGTTTGTGAGCGTAACGCTTACCACTTTTCCGTTTTTGACTTCTGCCTTTGTGCGGATCAGCCCGGCAGGAGCTTCCAGAACGACTTCTGTAAAAGGTTCTTTTGCCTGAATCAGGCCGCTTTCAATGACTGCGGTTACAGTTCCGATCGTTCCGTGTCCGCACATATTCAGATATTCTCCTGTATCCATGAAGATGACACCGAAGTCTGCTTCTGGATTGACCGGGTCTGTTACGAGAGCTCCGAACATATCATGGTGTCCTCTTGGTTCAAACATGAGAGATTTCCGGAGATGGTCGTAATGTTTTGCAAGGAAATTTTTCTTTTCGATCATTGTATTTCCTTCCAGCTTCGGAAAACCGGACATGATAATACGTGTAAATTCTCCAAGTGTATGTGTGTCGACAGCTACAAAAGAAGATTCATACTGATCAAGGTTTAATTTTGGATGCAGTTCCATTGATAAAAGTCCTCCTTAGAATGAAATACCGATTGCTTAATAGAAAAAAGCAATAATCATACGATACTGAACGCTCGATAATGACAATATGGCATGCCATTTGAACGGGTAAAAAAGTTAAAATAATAACGATTAGACCGTGTTCTAGTACGAAGTTCAGTCTTTAGTTATGATTATGAATGAAAAGCCTTGAAAAGTCAACGATTATTTGCTAAAATAGATATGGTCAAAAAATAAAAAATTTTTTGTTGAAATTTGTTGCAAACTGTGTTAAATTGGGTTTGCGGTAAAGAAAATATGGGGGTAGTTGAGTGACTGGTGTGCTCCCTGGTCTTCAAAACCAGTGTGGGGCGTTAAGAGCGTCCCGGGTGGGTTCGATTCCCACATGCCCTCGCCAAAAAAAGTAGTTATAGACCCTTGGATTGTGAAAAAACAGACAGATGTGTGGAAGAAACAATTGAAACTGTGAACAATTCGGGGTTATCTCTTATTTATAGACAATATAGATAAATAGGGAGTTCGTTGAGAGGAAATACTAAAACAGAAACAACAGCAGGTAAAGACCGGATGTCCTTTGAATATGACTTGCCGGTCTAAAAAAATAAAGAAAAGGAGCATGTTGTTATGGGAAACATTCAGCTTTTGCTGCGTCAGCATGTCGGTGCACCGTGTGAAGCGGTCGTAAAGGCGGGAGATGCAGTGAAAAAAGGTACACTGGTCGCAGTGCCGACAGGACTTGGGGCAAATATCTTCTCAAGCGTTTACGGTGTAGTTGAGGAAGTAAAAGATGACCGCATCATCATCAAACCGGATGAAGTACAGCCGGATGAGTATGAGAAGATCGCAGAAGGCACTCCGCTTGAAATGGTCAAAGCAGCCGGCGTTGTCGGTATGGGTGGAGCAGGGTTCCCGACAGGCATCAAATTGGATGCACATCTTGACAAGGGCTACATCCTGATCAATGCGGCGGAATGCGAGCCGGGACTTTGCCACAACATCCGTCAGATCGAGGAGAGTGCAGACAAGATCGTGCGGGGTGTGAAGTACTGCATGGAGATTGCAGGGGCCGACAAAGCCATCTTTGCGATCAAAAAGAAAAATGAAAAAGCAGTTGATACATTGAGAGCGGCAATCAAGGATGAAGCAGCTATGACGATCCACCTTCTTCCGGATATTTACCCGATGGGAGAAGAAAGAGCAGTCGTAAGAGAGTGCCTCGGAATCGAGCTTGAGACGACGCAGCTTCCGTCTGCTGCAAACGCAGTCGTTGTAAATGTTGAAACGATCGCAAGAGTTGCAGAAGCCATTGAAGACAGAAAACCGTGCTTTTCCAAAAATCTGACTGTAATCGGAAAGATCAATGGAGGAAATGAGCCGCACGTATTCATGGATGTTCCGGTTGGGACAAACGTAGGAGAACTGATCGAAAGAGCAGGAGGAATCGACGGACTCTACGGCGAGATCATCATGGGAGGACCTTTTACAGGACTTCCGACGACAGAAGATGCCCCGATCACGAAGACGACGGGCGGAATTATTGTGACGATTGATTTCCCGAACCTTCACGGCGCAAAAGTAGGACTTCTCGTATGTGCATGCGGAGGAAGCGAAGCCCGCATGAGAGATATCTGTGAGAAGATGAACGGTGTTGTTGCATCTGTGGCAAGATGTAAGCAAGCTGTGGAAAACAAGCCGGGAGCTCCTCTGAAATGCGAGAGACCGGGGAATTGCCCAGGACAGGCAAAAAATAATATTCAGTTCAAGAAGGACGGATGTGAATACATCATTATCGGCAACTGTTCAGACTGTTCCAACACAGTCATGGGTTCTGCGCCGAAGATGAAATTGAAAGTTTTCCATCAGACAGATCATGTGATGAGGACGATCGGACATCCGCTTTACAGATATCTGAGAGTATCCAAACACGTAGAACAGCTCCCGGAAGGGAAATAATACGTATTCGCCAAAGGAGAAAATTAAGGAGGGAACAATCATGTCAATTACAGCTGAAACAGCGAAAGCTCATGCAAAGGATCCGGCAGTGTTATGCTGCAGAGCAGAAGAAGGAATTACGATCGAAGCTGCAAATCTGGAAGATCCGGCAATTTTTGATGAATTAGTAGATTCAGGACTTCTGAATCTCGACGGCGTTCTCACAATCGAACAGGTATTAGGTGCAAAACTGAAAAAAACATGCGACTCACTTACAGCACTTACACCAGAAGTGGTAGAAGGTTACAAGGAAGCTGAGGAAGAAGCACCGGCAGAACAACCGATGGAAGAAGCTCCGAAGGCGGAAACACCGGAACCGCAGGCAGTATTGCCGGGTGGAACCGGACAAGTTATGAAAATCCATATTGGAGAAGGAAAAGATATTAACTTGGAAATTGTGTTTTAACCCAATTTATTGTTACAGATAAACCGGCGAAAAGCCGAACGAAAAATTAAGGAGGAGACATACATGTCAATTACAGCTGAAACAGCGAAAGCTCATGCGAAAGACCCGGCAGTGTTATGCTGCAGAGCAGAAGAGGGCATTACGATCGAAGCTGCAAATCTGGAAGATCCGGCAATTTTTGACGATCTGGTAGATTCAGGGCTTTTGAATCTCGATGGTGTGCTTACGATCGAACAGGTTCTTGGCGCAAAACTGAAGAAAACGTGTGACTCACTTACAGCGCTCACAGCGGACGTAGTGGAAGGATTCAAGGAAGTAGCAGTGGAAGAACCTGCCGAAGAAGCAGAAAAAGAAGAAGCTGCTGCAGTATCCGCACCGGCGGCACCGGCACCGGCAGTGGCAGCCGCAGCAGGCGGAGTGATGAAAATCCATATCGGCGAAGGAAAAGATATCGATCTGGAAATTCCAGTAGGGATTCTTGGCGGCGCAGGAGCACCGGCGGCACCGGCAGCAGTGGTGGCGGCACCTGTAAAGGAAGAAGAACCGGAAGCGAAAGTGATGGGGACTCTTACAAGAAAGCATTTTAACATCACGGAAGTAAAGAGAGGACCGGAGACAAAGATAGAAGGAACTGTTCTCTATATCCGCGAAGGAATTGAAGAAGAAGCAGCAAACAGTCAGGAACTGGTAAACAGCCTGAAGATTGAAATCATCACGCCGGAGATGTATCACACATACTCCAACACGATCATGGACGTACAGCCGATTGCCACAAAAGAAGGCGAAGCTGAGATCGGAAGCGGTGTGACACGCGTTCTGGACGGAGTTGTCATGATGGTAACAGGTACAGACGCAAACGGAGTTCAGATCGGAGAATTCGGTTCATCCGAAGGATACCTGGATGAGAACATCATGTGGGGACGTCCGGGAGCACCGGATAAAGGCGAGATCTTTATCAAGACAGAAGTGATCATCAAAGAAGGAACAAACATGGAACGTCCAGGTCCGTTGGCTGCACATACAGCTACAGACATGATCACAGAAGAAATTCGTCAGGCATTAAAGAAAGCAGACGATTCTCTCGTTGTAGATACAGAAGAATTCAAACACCTGAGACATCCGGGCAAGAAGAAAGTCGTTATCGTAAAAGAGATCATGGGACAGGGAGCTATGCATGACAACCTGATTCTGCCGGTTGAGCCGGTAGGCGTTCTCGGGGCAAGACCGAACGTAGACCTTGGAAACGTTCCGGTTATGACATCCCCTCTGGAAGTACTTGATGGATGTATCCACGCACTCACATGTATCGGACCTGCATCAAAAGAGATGTCCAGACATTACTGGAGAGAACCACTTGTTCTGGAAGCGCTTCATGATGAAGAGCTGGATCTCTGTGGAGTTCTTTTTGTTGGAAGTCCTCAGATCAATGCGGAGAAATTCTACGTATCCAAACGTGTTGGTCAGACCGTGGAAGCGCTGGATGTAGACGGAGCATTCATTACTACAGAAGGTTTCGGAAACAACCATATCGATTTTGCAAGCCACCACGAACAGATCGGAAAGAGAGGCGTTCCGGTAGTTGGATTATCTTTCTGTGCTGTACAGGGAGCGCTTGTTGTAGGTAATCCGTACATGACAAACATGGTTGACAACAACAAATCCGAGTCTGGTATTGAAAACGAAGTTCTTGCATGCAATACGCTGTGTAAAGAAGAAGCTGTACGTGCGATCGCCATGTTGAAAGCTGCGATGGCTGGAGAAGAAGTAAAGCCTGCAGAAAAGAAATGGAATCCGAACGTAAAAGCAAACAACATCGAAATGATTGAAAAAGCGACAGGAAAGAAAGTGGAACTGGTAGCAAACGAACAGTCACTTCCGATGAGCCAGAAGAGAAAAGAAAAATACGACTAACAGAAGGTAAGACGTATGGAATTGAAGTATGGAGATAAAATAATCAGAATGGAAGGCATCATCGTGGAAGTACATGACGGATGTGTAGGGGTAGACCTGAAGGGACGCCTCGGGTATCTGAAGATCCCGATGAGGATGCTCATCACTGATTATCCGATTGAAGTGGGCCAGGAAGTAGCATGGAACATGAGTTTTGTGGAACAGCTTGGACCGGAAATCAATGAAAAATACGTTAGCAACCTTGATATTTACACGCGGCGCCAAAAAGAGATGCGCGCGTTGAACGAAGAAAAACAGGAGGAAGAATAATGAGTTTAACAGTAGTTAAAGGATTACAGTCTGAAATCTTTGTTCCGATCACTCCTCCGGCTGTCTGGACCCCAGTTAAAAAAGAACTGAAGGATATGACGATCGCACTTGCGACAGCTGCCGGTGTTCATCACAAAGATCAGGAAAGATTTAATCTCGCAGGAGATTTCACTTGGAGAAAGATTACAGATACAATGCCGTCAAATGAACTTATGGTTTCCCATGGTGGATACGATAACGGAGATGTCAATAAAGACATCAACTGTATGTTCCCGATTGACAGAATCCATGAGTTGGCAAAAGAAGGATTTATCAAAGCATGTGCACCGGTACATGCCGGATTCATGGGCGGTGGCGGAAACCAGGAAAAATTTAAGCACGAAACTGGACCGGCCATTGCACAGATGTTCAAAGAGGAAGGCGTAGACGCTGTTATCCTCACAGCAGGATGAGGTACTTGCCACCGCTCTGCAGTATTGGTGCAGAGAGCGATTGAAGAAGCTGGAATACCGACAATTATCATTGCAGCTCTTCCGCCTGTTGTTCGTCAGACAGGAACACCTCGTGCAGTAGCTCCGCTCGTTCCGATGGGAGCTAACGCAGGAGAACCGAACAATCCGGAAATGCAGAGAGATATCGTAAAGGCAACACTGGAGCAGCTGGTAGCCATCGATACTCCGGGCAAAGTTGTACCGCTGCCGTTCGAATACGTAGCGAAGGTATAATGGATATAGGATATTAGACATGAAGCGCTGACATGAATGTGTCGGCGCTTTATTGATGTGTGAAAACTGTAAATCGCGAAATAGAATCAGGAAATGGAGGCGGAACATGTCTGGAGAAAGCAAAGAACTGCGCAGACTCGTCATCAAGGCGTATCATGTGAAAGAAGCCGTGTGGGGATCGGAAAACCGTGTGTCAGAAGACGGAATTATGACAGTTGACAGAGAATCTGTACAAAAATATAGGGAAAAAGAATCGGACTATATCGCGGACATCAGCGTGCGGATCATCCGACCAGAGGAGAGAGAACAATATACGAATACGATCATGGATGTTATACCGATATCAGCGAAGGTTCTGGGAAATATTGGCGATGGCATTACCCATACGCTGACAGGAGTATACGTGATCCTGACAGGTGTGGACACGGAAGGAAAACAGACGCATGAATTTGGCTCATCCGAAGGAATGCTCTCGCAGCAGATGAAGTTTGGCCGGGCCGGCACGCCGGGAGAAAGGGATATGATCCTTGCGTTTGATGTGACCATGAAAAAAGGTATGGGACAGATCCGGGCGGGGGTTACGGCAGCGCATAGGGCATGTGACCAGTTTGTTCAGGAATACAGAGAACAGCTGAAGAAGTTCCACGGGAATCGCTGTACAGAGCGACACGAGTTTTACGATGTCGTGAGACCGGGGAAAAAGAAAGTGCTGATCATCAAACAGGTGGCAGGACAAGGTGCTATGTATGACATGCATCTGTTTGCCAAGGAACCGTCTGGTGTGGAAGGAGGGCGTTCCATCATTGACATGGGAAACATGCCGGTTCTTGTGACGCCAAATGAATATCGGGACGGCATCCTTAGGTCGATGCAGTGATCGGATATGCCATATTATTATAGAAGAAACGGAGGAGTAAAAATGGGAATTGGACCTTCAACAAAAGAGACAACACTTCACAATTTCCGGGATCCTCTCCTGGATGTAGTGTCGTCGGACGAAGACTTAGACTTGATGGGGATTCTGATTGTCGGGACACCGCAGGATCAGGAAGACAAGATCCTTGTGGGAACAAGGGCGGCTGTCTGGGCAGAAGGGATGCGCGCGGACGGTGTCATCATCTCGGCGGATGGATGGGGCAACAGTGATGTGGACTTTACCAACACGATAGAACAGCTGGGGAAAAGGGAAATTCCGGTGGTAGGTATCCACTTTACAGGCACAGCGGCACAGTTTGTCGTTACCAATCCGTATATGGATACGATCGTGGATATGAACAAAAATCCAGAAGGTGTGGAAACGAACGTGGTAGGAGAAAATGCTGTGGACAGCATGGACGCCAGAAAAGCAGCGGCCATGCTGAAACTGAAGATGAGAAAGAAATAAGAGGAAAGAAGCTTTGCATCAGCTTTCCTCTCTGGCAGATCGGAAGAAGACAAAGGCGGTATAAATCATGACACAGATAATACCGGCAGTCAGAAGCTGCATTGGCAGCGAGGAGGCGACTTTATATGCGGTGTAAACACCTGCAAGCCCAAAAATCGAAATCAATACTGCGGCTTTTCTGTCGTACTTTCCTTCTTTCAGGAATTTGAGACCTGCAGAGGGCATGAGAAACGCGCAGGAACCCATCATAATAGGAAAACATGCCGTGACATTCATACCAAGAGCGCTTACAAGAGCCATGCATGGGGCGTAAAGCCCTACTCCGATTGTCATGAGGGCCCCCAGTACCATATTTCCGAGTGTCCCGATCACAAGGCGTATTCCGTTCAATCCATAGACCAGGTTTTCGGAGATGGCGAAGGAAAGGTCCTCTGCATGGATGCGGGTTTTTCCTGATTCCTTCAAAACAGAAGCGACATGTGTCAATTCTCTCTCTGTTACGGATGGATCCTGAAAGATGGCTTTTTTCTCCTGTGGGACAATATCTCTGTTCTCCACATAGTGAATCCATTGGTCAGGATTTACGATAGCAATGCCGGAATCGTCAAGATGCGAAACGATCTCACGGGGCGATAGTGTACTTTCGAAAGGACCGATATGAAAGAGCTTCAATGAAAGGATGACGGCCAGGATAAGGAGGGCGGTCCCGAGAGATATCCGTACAATGCGGACCGGCCATTTCGAGACGATGGAAGCACCGAATACAGCGCCGGCTACAGCACCTGCGATGAGGGCGATCAGAGTAACTCCTGAAATTTTGATAAGATTCAGAAAGAGGAGAAACTCCAGTATCGTGGGAAGAGTATGCGCGACATTTAGTGTGCCGGGCATGAGTTCATCCCTGCATGAGCGGGTAAACTTGAAGGCGGACTGGCAGATTGCGAAACTTCCGATCCCCCAAGTGTCGAAGAGATCGCTGACAAAGCCGATGACTGCCAAAGGAAGAGTGCGGCCGGGACGAAAATCTCCCCGGTGTCTCAGGCAGTCGCGTACAAAGATAAATGTGAAGATGATTCCGTATAAAAGAATGGCGTACTTCACGAACAGAAGAAGATTCATAAGCTCCTTTCCGGTATAGAAAGCTATACCTGACATGCGATGGAAAACATCGGCAATGATTATCTATTATATATGAAAGAACTGTACGGGAAATGAAAAAGCGGATACATGTTGCATCCGCTTTTTCATTTTGGTATGTCATTGAGAGGTTTTTGACTGTACTGCAGTTTCGAAATATACAAAACTGGGGAATCTCTTAACAAAGAGGATGTATGATTTCAAATTGGAGACGCTGTCCATACTTTGGGGGAATACAGACAGCACTGCAATACAATCTTTAGTACTTTAGTGTACTAATTCGGTAACAATATACCATGCAAAAAACTGGTTGTCAATAGGGAAAATTGAAAAATACAAAAAAACAACACAAAATATGGATTGTATGAAAAAAAATACAAAAAAATACTTGAAAAAAATCATATCATCATATATACTGAAAAAGCTGTGACATGATAGCTGTGAAACGTGAGGTTGCTGCCCGAGAATGGCAGGTTTTCCGCGGAGCGAATGTCAAGTTAGGAAACTGGCGACAAGTCACTGTACAAGGTTAGAATGCCTACCGAACATATTGGTAGAGACGATGTGAAGAATGCAAACTTCTGGATAAAAGGAGTGCGCCTTTGGTGGTGTGAAATGCATGACACACACGGCAGAGTGTACAGTCACCGCTTGTCGTACTTAGAAATGGAAAGTGCGAAAAGGAGGCGACTTTTTTTATGGCAAGTCAGGTAATGAGAATTACATTAAAAGCTTACGATCATCAGTTAGTTGATGCATCTGCCAAAAAAATTATCGAAACAGTAAAGAAAAATGGTTCACAGGTGAGTGGACCGGTACCTCTTCCTACAAAGAAGGAAGTTGTAACAATTCTGAGAGCCGTACACAAGTATAAGGACTCCAGAGAGCAGTTCGAACAGAGAACTCATAAGAGACTGATTGATATCATCGCACCGACACCTAAGACTGTAGATGCTTTACAGAGATTAGAGATGCCGGCTGGTGTTTATATCGATATCAAAATGAAAAACAAATAAGACCCCTACTAGTATGAACGGGTAATCCGTTCCGCTGTAGACAAAATGGAGGTAAAGAAATGAAGAAGGCTATTTTAGCTACTAAAGTCGGAATGACTCAAATCTTCAACGAAGACGGAACACTGGTTCCAGTTACCGTACTTCAGGCTGGTCCTTGTGTAGTAACACAGATCAAGACAGTAGAGAACGACGGATACAAGGCTGTACAGGTTGGCTTTGTAGACAAGAAAGACAAGATTGTTAACAAAGATAAGAGTGGTAAGAAAGAAGTTATCCACAGACACGGCGTTAACAAGGCTCTGAAGGGACACTTCGAAAAGGCAGGCGTTTCTTCCAAGAGATATTTAAGAGAGTTCAAATTTGAAAACGCAGAAGAGTATGCATTAGGAAATGAAATCAAGGCTGACATTTTTGCAGCTGGTGATAAGATAGATGCATCCGCTATTTCTAAAGGTAAAGGATTCCAGGGCGCAATCAAGAGACTTGGTCAGCACAGAGGACCTATGGCACATGGTTCCAAATTCCATCGTCATCAGGGTTCAAACGGCGCTTGTTCTTCTCCTTCAAGAGTATTCAAGGGTAAGGGCATGCCAGGTCATATGGGCTGCGTAAAGGTAACTGTTCAGAATCTTGAAGTTGTAAGAGTAGATGCTGAAAAGAACTTACTTTTAGTGAAGGGTGCAGTACCGGGACCTAAGAAGGCTTTAGTAACAATCAAAGAAACCACTAAGGTTGAGGCTTAATTAGGACGAAAGGAGGACCATTCAGATGGCAAAAGTATCTGTTTATAATATGGAAGGCAAGGAAGTCGAAAGTATTGACTTAAATGATGCTGTCTTCGGTGTAGAAGTAAACGAACACTTAGTACACATGGCAGTAGTTCAGCAGCTTGCAAATAATCGTCAGGGTACACAGAAAGCAAAGACACGTTCTGAAGTATCCGGTGGCGGAAGAAAACCTTGGAGACAGAAGGGAACAGGTCATGCAAGACAGGGTTCAACAAGAGCTCCACAGTGGACAGGAGGCGGCGTAGTATTCGCTCCAGTACCAAGAGATTACTCCTTCAAGATGAACAAGAAGGAAAAGAGAGCAGCTCTCAAGTCTGCATTAACAAGCAGAGTTCAGGAGAACAAGCTGATCGTAATCGACGAGCTTAAGTTCGATGAAATCAAGACAAAGAACTTCAAGGCAGTTATGGATAATTTAAAGGTTAACAAGGCTTACGTTGTTCTTAATGAGAATGATGAGAAGGTTGTTAAGTCAGCAAGAAATCTTCCTAACGTTCAGACAGCATTAACTAATACAATTAATGTATATGACGTTATGAAGGGCGGTACAGTAATCCTTACTAAGGATGCCGTTAAGACTATCGAGGAGGTGTACGCATAATGGCAGACGTTAAGTATTATGATGTAATCCTCAAACCGGTGATTACAGAGAAGAGCATGGCTGGCATGGGCGAGAAGAAATATACATTCTTAGTTCATACAGAAGCAAACAAGTCTCAGATTAAAGAAGCTGTTGAAAAGATGTTCGAAGGCACAAAGGTTGCTAAAGTAAACACAATCAACATGGAAGGCAAGAACAAGAGACGTGGTGCTGTAGTTGGTAAGACTGCAAAGACCAAGAAAGCAATCGTACAGTTAACAGAGGATAGCAAGGATATCGAGATCTTCTCTGGTTTATAAAATAGAGATTGCAACGACTATACACAGACAAGTGTGATAATAAAATAGAAAAGGAGAAACGACAATGGGAATTAAGAAATATAACCCATATACACCTTCTAGAAGAAATATGACTGGCTCAGATTTCTCTGAAATTACAAAGACAACTCCTGAAAAGTCTCTTTGTGTTTCTAAGAAGAAGAATGCCGGACGTAATAATCAGGGTAAAATTACAGTTAGACACCATGGCGGTGGAAACAGACAGAAATATAGAATTATCGATTTCAAGAGAAATAAAGATGGAATCGCAGCTAAGGTTATCGGCGTTGAGTACGATCCTAACAGAAGTGCAAACATCGCTTTGATCTGCTACGAAGATGGTCAGAAGGCATACATCATCGCACCTGAAGGATTAACTGATGGTATGAAGGTTATGAACGGACCTCAGGCAGAAGTTAGAGTTGGTAACTGCTTACCTCTTTCTGAAATCCCTGTTGGTACTAACGTACACAACATTGAATTATATCCTGGCAAGGGCGGACAGTTAGTACGTTCTGCTGGTAACAGCGCTCAGTTAATGGCTAAGGAAGGCAAATATGCAACATTAAGACTTCCTTCAGGCGAAATGAGAATGGTGCCTATCATTTGTAGAGCATCTATCGGTGTTGTAGGTAATGGTGATCATAACCTTGTTAAGATCGGTAAGGCTGGTCGTAAGCGTCATATGGGTATCAGACCTACAGTTCGCGGTTCCGTTATGAACCCGAATGACCATCCACACGGTGGTGGTGAAGGTAAGACTGGTATTGGACGTCCAGGACCATCTACACCTTGGGGCAAGCCAGCTCTTGGTTTGAAGACAAGAAAGAGCAAGAAGGCTTCTAACAAGTTGATCGTTAGAAGAAGAGACGGCAAAGCGATTAAATAATCGCTCTTGCTGGCTCAAGATTGACTATAGTGCAGCTTAAACAATCGAAATGATTGTGATGAAGTTTATCGATCATAAGGAGGAACAAACCTAATGGCTAGATCATTAAAAAAGGGTCCGTTCGCTGATGCAAGCCTTTTAAAGAAGGTTGATGCACTGAACGCATCCGGAAATAAATCAGTAATTAAGACATGGTCCCGTCGTTCTACAATTTTCCCTGCTTTCGTAGGTCATACAATTGCAGTACATGACGGAAGAAAACATGTGCCTGTATACGTAACAGAAGATATGGTTGGACATAAGCTTGGTGAATTCGTTGCAACCAGAACTTATAGAGGACACGGCAAAGACGAAAAGAAATCTAAGGTGAAATAATTTTTGAAAGGAGGTTCAACCATGGCTGAGAATAAGTACAGCAGAACAAGTTATAAGAGAAAAAGAAATGCAGAAAATAGAGAAACAAGACCTTCAGCAAAGCTTTCTTACGCTAGAGTATCTGTTCAGAAAGCATGCTTCGTATTAGATGCCATAAGAGGTAAGAACGTTCAGGACGCACTTGCAATCCTGACATACAATCCCAGATATGCTTCAAGCGTAATCAAGAAGTTATTAGAGTCAGCTATCGCTAATGCTGAGAACAATAACGGTATGAACGCAGAGAACCTTTATGTTGCAGCTTGCTTCGCAAATAAGGGACCTACAATGAAGAGAGTAAAACCTAGAGCACAGGGTAGAGCTTATAGAATCGAAAAGAGAATGAGCCACATTACAGTTGTGCTTGACGAGAGATAGGAGGAAGAAAATGGGACAGAAAGTTAATCCTCACGGCTTAAGAGTCGGCGTTATTAAAGATTGGGATTCCAAATGGTATGCTGATGCTGAGTTTTCTGATTACTTAGTTGAAGATTATAATATTAGAAAATTTTTAAAGAAGAAGTTATACAGCGCAGGTGTTGCTAAGATCGAGATCGAAAGAGCATCTGACAGAGTAAAGGTTATCGTTTTCACAGCTAAGCCTGGTGTAGTAATCGGTAAGGGCGGAGCAGAAATCGAAGTTACTAAGAAAGAACTTCAGAAATTAACAGGTAAGAATGTCCTTGTTGATATCAAGGAAATCAAGAGACCTGACAGAGATGCACAGTTAGTTGCTGAGAATATTGCATTACAGCTTGAGAATCGTGTATCTTTCAGAAGAGCAATGAAGTCCTGCATGGGTAGAACAATGAAGACTGGTGCACTTGGTATTAAGACAGCTGTATCAGGACGTCTTGGTGGAGCTGATATGGCTCGTACAGAGTTCTACAGCGAGGGTACTATTCCTCTTCAGACACTTAGAGCAGATATTGATTATGGTTTCGCTGAAGCAGATACAACTTACGGTAAATTAGGCGTTAAGGTTTGGATCTACAAGGGCGAAGTACTTCCTACTAAGGGAAATAAGGAAGGGAGCGATAAATAATGTTAATGCCAAAGAGAGTAAAGCGTCGTAAACAGTTCCGTGGAACTATGGCCGGAAAAGCACAGAGAGGTAATACAATTACTTATGGTGAGTACGGTATCGTTGCACTGGAGCCTTGCTGGATCAAATCTAACCAGATTGAAGCAGCCCGTATTGCTATGACACGTTATATTAAGCGTGGTGGTAAGGTTTGGATCAAGATTTTCCCTGATAAGCCTGTTACAGCTAAGCCTGCTGAAACTCGTATGGGTTCCGGTAAAGGAACACTTGAGTACTGGGTAGCAGTAGTTAAGCCAGGTCGTGTAATGTTCGAAATCAGCGGAGTTAGTGAAGATGTTGCTAAAGAAGCATTACGTCTTGCAACACACAAGCTTCCTTGTAAGTGTAAGATTGTTTCTAAGGCAGATTTGGAAGGCGGTGCAGTAAATGAAAACTAATAAGTATGTAGAAGATTTAAAGACCAAATCAGCTGCAGAATTATCACAGGAATTAGTAGCTGCAAAAAAAGAACTTTTCAATTTGAGATTTCAGAATGCAACAAATCAGTTAGATAATACAGCCAGAATTAAAGAAGTAAGAAGAAATATTGCCAGAATTCAGACTGTTATGACTGCAAATCTTAAAAATGTAGAGTAGGAGGAAAATGGTCGTGGAAAGAAATTTAAGAAAAACACGTACAGGCAAGGTTGTTAGCAACAAAATGCAGAAAACTATCGTAGTCGCTGTTGAAGATCATGTAAAGCATCCTCTTTACAACAAAATCGTTAAGAGAACTTATAAGTTAAAAGCACATGATGAGAACAATGAGTGCAACATTGGCGATACAGTTAAAGTAATGGAGACAAGACCTTTATCTAAGGATAAGAGATGGAGACTTGTAGAAGTTATCGAAAGAGCAAAATAGATTGTAATAAGAATTGCATGTTTGCAATTTAGTCACAAAAATGTGATTCGGAAGGAGATTTAGCATGATACAACAGGAAAGCAGACTTAAGGTCGCTGACAATACCGGTGCTAAAGAGTTACTTTGCATCAGAGTTATGGGCGGCTCTACAAGAAGATATGCCAATATTGGCGATGTAATCGTTGCTAGCGTTAAAGATGCAACACCAGGCGGCGTTGTAAAAAAAGGCGATGTAGTAAAAGCTGTAGTTGTACGTTCTGTAAAGGGCGCTCGTCGTAAAGACGGTTCTTATATTAAATTTGATGAAAATGCTGCTGTTATCATCAAGGATGACAAGACTCCGAGAGGAACTCGTATCTTTGGGCCGGTAGCAAGAGAGCTTCGTGAGAAACAGTTTATGAAGATTGTTTCTTTAGCTCCTGAAGTATTATAAGGAGGTGTCTGACATGATGAAAATTAAGAAGGGCGATACTGTTAAGGTTATCGCTGGTAAGGATAAAGACAAAGAAGGTAAAGTATTATCTGTAGATGCCAAGAATTCCAAAGTAGTAGTTGAAGGCGTTAACATGATCACAAAGCATGCTAAGCCATCAGCAGCTAACCAGAATGGTGGAATTATTCAGAAGGAAGCTCCTTTGGATATTTCAAACGTAATGTACCTTCATAAAGGAAAAGCTACCAGAGTTGGCTTCAAGATGGACGGAGACAAGAAAGTTCGTTTTGCAAAGACAACAGGTGAAGTAATCGATTAATTCTAAGGAAGGAGGACTAAACTGGTGAGCAGACTTAAAGATTTATATAAAGACGAAATCGTAGATGCTATGATTAAAAAGTTCGGCTATAAAAATATTATGGAAGTTCCTAAGCTCGATAAGATTGTTATCAACATGGGCGTAGGAGAGGCTAAGGATAACGCTAAGGCTCTTGAGACCGCTGTAAAGGATCTTGAGACAATAAGTGGACAGAAGGTTGTTACAACCAAGGCTAAGAAGGCTGTTGCTAACTTCAAGATTCGTGAAGGTATGGCTATTGGCTGTAAGGTTACTCTTCGTGGTGAGAAGATGTATGAGTTCCTTGACCGTCTTGTAAACCTTGCACTGCCTCGTGTACGTGACTTCAGAGGCGTTAACCCTAATGCATTCGATGGCAGAGGTAATTATGCACTTGGCATTAAAGAGCAGATTATCTTCCCTGAAATCGAGTATGATAAGGTTGACAAGGTAAGAGGTATGGACATTATCTTTGTTACTACTGCAAAGAGCGATGAAGAAGCACGTGAATTGTTAACACAGTTCAACATGCCTTTCGCTAAATAAGAAGGAGGTAAATTCTCATGGCTAAAAAGTCAATGAAAATCAAACAGCAGCGTAATCCTAAATTCTCTACACAGGAATATAGTCGTTGCAAAATCTGTGGCCGTCCACATGCTTATTTAAGAAAATATGGAATTTGCAGAATTTGCTTCCGTGAATTAGCATATAAGGGACAGATTCCTGGTGTTAAGAAAGCTAGTTGGTAAATAAATGCATATCAGGTGGAAACAGGCTCTAAGCCAATGTTTTCACCGCTAGATAGCAATATGTTTCGAGCAATATATAGGAAATCCATAAGGAGGAAACTTAAATGACAATGAGTGATCCGATTGCAGATATGCTTACAAGAATCCGTAATGCGAATACTGCAAAACACGATACAGTAGATGTACCCGCATCTAAGATGAAGTTAGCTATTGCCCAGATTCTTTTAGATGAAGGATATATTAAGAAATTTGAAGTAATCGAAGACGGTGTATTTAAGACAATTCACATTACTTTAAAATATGGCGCTGATAAGAATGAGAAGATCATCACAGGCTTAAAGAGAATCTCTAAGCCAGGTCTTCGTATTTATGCAGGCAAGGATGAATTACCTACAGTTCTTGGTGGACTTGGTATCGCAATCCTTTCTACTAATCAGGGCGTAATCACTGATAAGGAAGCTAGAAAACTTCAGGTTGGTGGCGAAGTTTTAGCATTTGTTTGGTAGTTATTAAATTGATTCATAAATAGGAGGTACGGGCATGTCACGTATAGGAAGAATGCCAATCGCGATTCCTGCAGGCG
>NZ_JBKSWG010000013.1:0-44814 GCF_047234585.1 Sellimonas sp.
AAATATTGAATTTTCAAGGTTCAGCACACCTTATTGGTGTGGGAAGTTTGAGTTCGTTATTTAAACTCTATATCAATGGTATTTCAATCCACGTTCCCGCGTGGGGAACGACGGTGATTTTGCGCCGATTTTTGAAAAATGCATTTGTCATTTCAATCCACGTTCCCGCGTGGGGAACGACAGCTATGGAATTAGTATGGCCAGTAGATGTTAAAAATTTCAATCCACGTTCCCGCGTGGGGAACGACAAATGTGGGTTTTGAGAGTCTTACGCAGGCTCAAAATTTCAATCCACGTTCCCGCGTGGGGAACGACAGCATGCAGGAGACTATTGATGACAGAGCTGTTATTTCAATCCACGTTCCCGCGTGGGGAACGACAATCTTGCAAGTAAGAGTAACTATGGGAATAAAAATTTCAATCCACGTTCCCGCGTGGGGAACGACTAGGGCTTCCTGTTTTTTCCGTTCCTCTATGTCATGATTTCAATCCACGTTCCCGCGTGGGGAACGACGGCTCACATCCAAAATAAAGGCTGGATTGATTACGGCATTTCAATCCACGTTCCCGCGTGGGGAACGACCACATTTACAAAAGACGGGTGTTTAACTATTGAGATTTCAATCCACGTTCCCGCGTGGGGAACGACTCTGGGGTATCAAAATATGGCGTTTCAACACCGCATATTTCAATCCACGTTCCCGCGTGGGGAACGACGGATATCAGAGATCTGACCATAGTTCTGCTCACATTTCAATCCACGTTCCCGCGTGGGGAACGACTCAGCATGTTTTATCTTAGATGTACTTTTAGGCGATTTCAATCCACGTTCCCGCGTGGGGAACGACGGTACTTCCCTCAGTGTCGATAAACACTGGATCCGGATTTCAATCCACGTTCCCGCGTGGGGAACGACTGGTGATGCGCTGAAAACCTTTGCCGGATTTCTGATTTCAATCCACGTTCCCGCGTGGGGAACGACATAAAACGGTCGGTCAGGCAATGGATGGACTGACGATTTCAATCCACGTTCCCGCGTGGGGAACGACGCTGTGGGGACGGAGACAAGTTCAATGCCTCTCCAAATTTCAATCCACGTTCCCGCGTGGGGAACGACGCTGAATGTCCCGAAAAGGATGAGGTCACAAAGATTTCAATCCACGTTCCCGCGTGGGGAACGACGAACTCGCAGGACATAAATGCGTTGGTTTCTGTATTTCAATCCACGTTCCCGCGTGGGGAACGACGATCAATGGATTCTACAGCCGTTATGCCACAAAAGAGGATTTCAATCCACGTTCCCGCGTGGGGAACGACATGATCCGGTTATAACTCTCCACCTCATCTCGCGATTTCAATCCACGTTCCCGCGTGGGGAACGACAGAATTGGTATAGTAAGGGTATAGTTCGTATATAATTTCAATCCACGTTCCCGCGTGGGGAACGACCATAGCGAACATTGATGGGGAATTGTATGTCGTAATTTCAATCCACGTTCCCGCGTGGGGAACGACTGAAATGCGTTGCCAACTTTTTCGCCAAGCCGGATATAAGCATTTCAATCCACGTTCCCGCGTGGGGAACGACTTCATTCCCAGTTTCTTTTCCGGTTCATATGCAGATTTCAATCCACGTTCCCGCGTGGGGAACGACATATGAAACAAACACAACAAGAATTAAATTGGTAATTTCAATCCACGTTCCCGCGTGGGGAACGACCAAATTTTGTTTTGTTTTTATATAGTTTCATAGATTTCAATCCACGTTCCCGCGTGGGGAACGACAAACAATCTTTTGCACTCTGTAACAATGTTTTCGATTTCAATCCACGTTCCCGCGTGGGGAACGACACGGTCGGGTTTATTACATTTCCACCACTTGCAAATTTCAATCCACGTTCCCGCGTGGGGAACGACCTGGAACTCCCGATCGCAGCGCTGGTATTTTCCGGATTTCAATCCACGTTCCCGCGTGGGGAACGACCGCAATTTTCGTTTTTAAAATGCTATAGTATATGCTATTTCAATCCACGTTCCCGCGTGGGGAACGACTGTACACAGACAAGCTGATCGGTACAATTAATAATCATTTCAATCCACGTTCCCGCGTGGGGAACGACTGGGCGTGTTGGTGCATACAACAGACGGACGATATTTCAATCCACGTTCCCGCGTGGGGAACGACACATTTAAACTGTCCGGTTCGCAAATTTATGGAATTTCAATCCACGTTCCCGCGTGGGGAACGACGAGACTGCATCTGCGCAAGTCGATCATACTGTGATTATTTCAATCCACGTTCCCGCGTGGGGAACGACGAAAATGATGTTTCTGGTAAATCCTCATCAATTGCAATTTCAATCCACGTTCCCGCGTGGGGAACGACGAAAAATCCAAATATAAAGGACTTCACACAACAAATTTCAATCCACGTTCCCGCGTGGGGAACGACGTGCTTTTAACTGTTTTTTTGTGTCTGCAAGCTCAATTTCAATCCACGTTCCCGCGTGGGGAACGACTCTTTATGGAATTTATAATTCTTCTGTTCTTTCCTATTTCAATCCACGTTCCCGCGTGGGGAACGACCTTTTGATGCTGCAGCTTCTGAAGCAGTCCATCCTATTTCAATCCACGTTCCCGCGTGGGGAACGACATAAGATGTTGAGTTATCTAAAACACAATGAACAATTTCAATCCACGTTCCCGCGTGGGGAACGACGATTTTAATAGCTTATTTGCTTGCTTTGATGCAATTTCAATCCACGTTCCCGCGTGGGGAACGACGCTGTGATCTTAAGACAGCAATCCATTCTGAAGGGATTTCAATCCACGTTCCCGCGTGGGGAACGACAGCAATTATTCCCAAAATATTCTCTTATATTTTAGGAATAATCACTAAAAACATTACATAGTAATTATCTTTTGTCTTTCTTTTTCTAAATTTCCTTTTAGCCCTTCTTTCATATTTGTGCACATTTTCAGGTGCGAACCTCCCAGTTAATTTATGTATGCTTGTTATTCGCACTTCAATTACAAGATTAAAGTTTGATCCGCTGCTATTCCTTTATCTACACCTAGATGTTCAACTTTCGTCTGATATTTGTTTCCTAAATAATAGAATCTCAGACTATCAACTTCTTCGTCTATGATTTCTGATAAACTTGCTTTTAACTTGATGCACTGTGCATTATCCAATATACATTCAAACACAGAATTCTGCACTCTTCTTCCATAATTAGTACATTGCTTAGCCACTTTTCTAAGTCTTTTTTGGCCTGCTGCGGTTTCTGTATTGACATCATAAGTTATTAAAACAAGCATCCTTCCACCTCACTTCCACAAGAAAACCGGATACCCATCCAAATCTCCTCTTAAATATCTTGCCAAAAGCATGGCCTGCACATAAGGAACCATTCCCCATTCAATTTTTTCTTTCAAATATGGATGTGTAATGATTTCTTTTTTCTTATTCTGCCATTCTGTTATTACCTTTTTCCTAAGATCATCATTCATCAGAACAGCACCATTTTCCTTTTTTGAAAACCCTTTGCTGTTAACAATTTTCCTGTTGATTAAAGTAAGAACAAATCGATCTGCCAAAATTGCCCGAAGCTCTTCTATCAGATCTAACGATAAAGAAACTCTTCCTGGGCGTTCCGTATGTAGATATCCGACATATGGATCTAGCCCCACGCTTTCCAAAGCCGAAGTGATACTATTCGTTAAAAATGTATATATAAAGGACAACAGCGCATTTGTATTATCCAGTGGCGGCCTTTTATTTCTTCCATGGAAATAGAAGTCCTTTTTTTGTTGAAGAATAAGCTGATCAAATACACTAAAATAAATACTTGCCGCCTCTCCTTCATAGCCTCTTAATTGTTCTTTTGATTGACAGTTCTGGACATTTTTTAATGACTCTCTTAAAAATGCGGATGCTTTTTTTATCTGATCTGTATCAATCTGTAGAGCATGATCTCTTACTGCTCTTTCCAATACCCATCTGGCATTATATATCTTTCCAAGGATACAATTTTTTGCAATTTCAAGACTGATTTGTTCGTTTTTTGCGCTGGCATACTGTTGCTCTCGCAAGATCACATTCCCTTTTACACGTCCAGAAACTCGTGCCAAAAATTTACCCTGCGGAGTGAGGTAACACAAGGAGATATTTTTCTCTGCACATGCTCCCATTAAAGCGGGACTTGTCCCACGATATCCGAAAGAAACGATTCCTTCCAGGTTGTGAAGCGGTACTCTGCCTTTTTCTTCTTTATCCTCCAGAACAACTACGTTTTCTCCATCCAGAGACAGATAACTGTTTTCAGAAGTAACGTACAATGTATTCAGCAACTTTTTCATTGATTTTCCTCCTTCAAACTCTGCTCTATATACGCTTTTACAGAAACTGTTTTACCCAGTTTCGGAAGACAGATTTCTTTGAGAGAGCAGGCATTGCATGCTTTGCTGTATCGGACTTTTGGTGTGTATTGTCTTCTATAGTATTCGTGCATCTCCTGAAACATACGAACCACTTCATCTCGCAAATCTTCTGTAATTGCCACTGTTTCACGCCTTCTCGTCTCCCCATAAAAGATAGCTCCTTCTGGAATTTCCGTACAAAACATTTCTTCCAGACACATGGTTTGCGCCGCAAGCTGCAGTTTGTCTTCTTCTGATAATTTTGGTTTTCCTTTTTTGTACTCCACAGGGTATATCGTATACAATCCTCGATGTCCATGAAGTTGTATTCCTTCTTCACTTTTATGGAACTCTACCAAATCACATTCTCCACTGATTCCCAGCTTTCTCGATGCAACTGGAAGCGCTCTTGCAATGATCATATCCTTTCGCTTCTCCTTCAGGGAAGGATCATGCACTTTTTTATGCATCAATTCCCCAGTAACTGTATGTGCATTTTCCTCCCACTGCTGTTCAATATGAATTAAAGCCCATTGTCTTCTGCAAAACTTAAAATGCTGAATACCTGAAATCATCAGATAATCATCTTCTGCATATTCCATCAAATCATCCTTTTCACTTCTACTGATTCCGGAATTGTATCATAATGTATATCTACAATGTAATCGCTGTATTTTCTCGGATACTCCACATCTTCTTTTTTCTTTACTTCTACTGCATCAAAAAGCTTATATGCCGGACAATCGCCCAGTTCCTTACTATGTTTGAAAACAATCAGCTCACGTACAGACATTTTGCCTCTTGCAGCAGAATGATCGAGTTCAAACATGTTTATAATAGCTTCCCATAACAGTTCCAGATCTTCTTCTGAAAATCCAGTTACTCTGCGGGCAAGATTGGCCGACACATATCCTTCTACCCGGTACAAACCATAAGGGACAATACTTTTTCTTCCCATTTCTGTACTTTTATTTTCTGCATCCTTCTCTGTCGTGATCGCAACTCTTGTAATCGTTACTTCCTGGCTGATAACCGGATCGATGCTTCTCGCAAATCCAAGCTGTACCGGTCCTCTTACCTGCCCACAATTTAATGAAGCCTTCACAAAAGTCGTCATGACAGCTCCAAAGGTACGGATATCATAGAAATTCTGGCACATATAATCTCTTAATTTTACGTCTGCATCCAGATCACTTTTCTTTAATTTTTTCAGAGCTTCCGTTACCTTCTTTTCATCTGTCTCTTCAATTCCGAGGCTTTCGCATGCTTTTCGGTCACTTCGGTTTAAAGGTACATCTTCTTTGATATAAATCTGATATCCCGGCACATCTTCTTTTACTGTCTCGACATAATTTCTGATCTTACGCTTCAAGCATACATCAGTTACAAGTCCAAGACCGCTCTCTGGATCGATTCTTGGCATGTTCCCTGCATCTGGGTCTCCATTTGGATTACCATTTTCCACATCAAACAATACAACGAATTCATATCTGTTTTTGATTGTCTCTCCCATTTACTTATCCTCTCTTTTCTCGTATTTTTTTTGTACCTGATGGTAATATCCTAAAATAAATTTTCCCTGTTCTTCCAGTGAAAGCCTCCTTGGGAATTCTGTCATATTTCCCATAATTTCTGTCAGCAATTTCTCGTAATAGATTTTCGCGCTGCTTTTCTCACGTTCCAGTTTTTTCATATGGCTGTTTTTCAGTTTAATCAGAACCGGAAATACCGATGCCGGCGTGGCACATGCCGAATTAAAATATCTGTCCCGGATTGTGGACTTAATTCCCTGATTGGTATCCATCTGAATGGATTCCAGTACAGAAAACAAACGTCCAAGCTGATATGCCACTTCCTGGCTTTCTGCATTTAATCCCATATACTTCTCTCCTTCCTTCCAACAATAATTTAGTATTAAATATGCCTTAATAATTCCTGCTCTTCCCCATGTCACATTGCCCTGTTCGGCACGGATCCGAATCAGAACATCCGTATAAAGACTCGCCGGATACTTTGTCCCTGCTAAAATAGCTTGTAATGTCATTGCTGCCATATTCGGCACCGGGGACTTGTCCTTTGATTTTTGATTCACTGTTTCAGCAAGCATATCCCGAATTCCCATATATCCATGAGTTACCCAGGATGGCTTTACCACATTCATTCTCTCATAATGCACGGCAAGATGACTTAAAATCGTTCCGAACGTATTCTCATAGAAAAATCTTACAGACAAACGCGCCGCATTAGGTGCCAGGGCCAAAATATAAAACTTCTGCTCCGGATTCAGCCGAATACCTCCCACATCTACCTGCTTGTTTTCTTTTAGATTTTTAAAAATGTCTCTGATTTCATTCTGATTCTCTGGCTTTTGATCCAGAAGATAGGCAAATGCATCCTGATACTGTTTTTTCCCGCTTTCTGCCCAGTACACAATCATAGAATCTCCAAGCTGAAAGCGACCTTCCCTCTGGCTCAGAAGATAATTCAATGCCGTCGTGTATGCGAACTCAGCATATCTCCCAACCGGGGCATTATAACTTTGTTCCTTACCATAAGATTCAAAAGCCGGCGCATTAAAGGAAACCAGCGCTGCTCCGCTGGACTGAGCTCCCGGCACTCCTTTGATCGTCTTGTGAATTCTGGAAATTCCTGATCTTTTTCCCGTCACAAGGCAGACACCTGTTTCGACATCCTTTGACAATTTCTCTCTTGACTGTTCCCAGGCCTCTGCAATCGCTGGATCATCCTGCGCATGCCGTATTGCTTCCATGCAGAAAATCAGATTCCCTCCATCTGTAATATCTTCCCATCTTTCCTGAACTTCGTTACAGTTTTTGGCTTCTTTGGGATCCCACGTTTCAAAAAATCTCCGTACTGCCTCAGCCATCTCTCCTTCTACGCCTTGAAGCAGGGACAGATGACGTTCTTTAGCTGCTTCGAAACAATCCTCTATTCTTTGATTCGTTCCTTCGGCGTCAATTCCCAAAAGATACTTGGAATTATCACATAAAAAATTTGCTGAAATGCCGGATGACCGTGTGACCATCTCCGGTACCTTGATCATAATTGGTGCTAAAACGGTCTTTTTACCTCTCGGTTCCTCTTTCTTCAAAGTAAGGATTCCCGTAATTTTCCCTTCTTTCGACAAATTTATTGCATAGGAAACCTTTGCTTTGCACCATCCCTCCTGGTCTACCTTGCCCTGTTCCAGAAGGTCTTCGTAATAATTTACCAGTGCCTGCAAAATCATCGTACCACCTCGCAGTCTGTTAAGTCCAAAATACCACGTTTCATAACAGCTCTGAAAAACATAGGCTCAATATGATTAAGATCTGAATAATCCATATCGTAAAGCATAAAGCCCAGATCCTTCTCTTCTACAGTATCATAGGCAGTCCTGATTTCTTCGTCCCCGCACAGGCAGAAATGCGCCGGGAATTCCCTGCATCCAAAATATGGCATATGAAAGCACTCTCCTCTTTTCAAGCGTCTCATAATTATATCTTTGAATTTACCTGGATTATCGGATGCATTCGCCCGATCTGTCATTTCAAAATGGGCTTCAATCACATACTCTACATCCCGGAGAATCAGCGATGCTCTTTGAACTATATCTGCTTTACTGCTGATATACAGAGGCTTATCCGATCCATTATACGCCTGAAGAACACTGCTGGCTAAAATTTTACTCTTTACTTCATTACGACGTACGCTGGTAAATTGAATAGGATTAACCACATGGATCTTATCAATTACCCACCGCATTCCAGGATGCCAGTAGATTGCTTCCAGAATTCCTCTTGCTGCAGACGGTGTCATAACATCATAAGAGCAACGTTCTACTTTCATTTCGGGTCTCGAAAAAAGGGCATAGTCTCCCCAGACCTTCATTTTTACGCCTACCCCCATAGTCGGTCCTCCTTTCGTTTCATCTACAAAACCACTCCTTCCTCATAGCATGCCGCTATATAATCTCTTGGTTGATAATAAAAATCAGTATTATAATCTGAAATTTGTGCATCGATCCATGAATGATAGACTTCCCATAGTCCTTTCATCAGCTCTGAATCTTCATAGGCATCTTCAATCAATCTTTCGTACACTTCCCCGATATCCCAATAATCGGGGACAGTGTAATGACACATTTTCACGTTGTCAAAATTTCCTTCTGTAATCCCGGCTTCCTCTATAAATTCATCTGCTGTTTTCTCGATCGGCTCACAGTGAAATACATCCGCATACTCGTAAATTCTTTTGATTCGCTCTTTTCCCAGATAATCTGTTACTTCTTCCCTTTTCCTCTTTACTGTCCTTCCGATAAATTCAATCAAACTGCATGTATAAAAAAGAGCATTATTATTTTTGCTTCCCATATACAACCTCACTTCCAATGAAATCTGTATCTTTATAGTCACTATAGCACTTCTAATCCAAAAAATCAACCGCAATTTATTTTATGTTGCGTAAATTTTATTGAAATCAATTCTAATTCTCCAACTTTTTTATAATGAAATTCTCACATATATTTGGTATACTATTTTCGTCAGGGAATTCCTGTGGATTGAAATAATAATATTTGCCGCAAGAAGCAAAGTAGCGGTGTAAAAGTCTGGAAATCTTCGGATTCCACTTTTACACCGCTGCCTCTTTTTCTCCATCATTTACATCCAGACTGCTGTCCCGGATTCTATCCCCAGATCCAGTCCCATGTCTTCCGTATACTGTTCCTCTGATACAAGCTCCATGAAATCATTAATATCTCCCGGAATTTCTCGAAGCATTCCTGCTCCTCGAAGTTTCTCTATATCATTGGCATACAACTGAACACAATATTGTCCAGCTCTTCGCATGGTTCTCTTTGTATATCCTTGGTTTTTGATCTGTTGAAGAATTTCTTTTGCTTCCGGCTCTCTACTGATAAAAATTGTCGTTGTATCTTCTTCGATCAGTTTAAATTTTTTAGCTGCTGTTGCAAATTGATAATTTTTATTTTGAAAGAGCCCAAGAATGTTCTTTTTATCAAGGTTCGCCCCCTCAAGATGATAAAGAGATTGAAAATACTGCTGAATTCCATCCAGGGACGAAATATCTTTTCCATCTGCAATCAGTACTTTTGATATATCTATCTGCCGCTGTTGTCCCGGAACATTTTCTTTTTGATCGAACTGGAAAATAGAAACAATGCTATCCTTCACAGCTCTTTTTCCTTCTCGATTGCATCGTCCTGCTGCCTGTATCATAGAGTCGACTCCTGATAACTGCCTGTATACAGAGCGAAAATCAAGATCCACCCCTGCTTCCACAAGACTGGTAGAAATCAAAACACAGCGTTTCCCTTCTTTCAAACATTTTCTGATTGTTTCCAGAATCTGCCTCCTGTGCTTTGGATACATAGTTGTGGACAAATGGAAAACCCCATCTCCTTCCATTTTCTTATATAAACTCTGCGCCCTCTTTTTTGTATTTACAATGCATAGAGCCTGATATTCTCCCTTTAATTTTTCTATCAACTCTTCTTCTTTTATCTTTCCAAGGTTCTCAAAAGATGCTCTTTTAAAAAAGCAAAATTGCTCCTGTACTCTCGGACAGAGTTCTGTCATTTTTATATTGGTCCGAAGCAGAGATTGTAGAGCCGGCTGAGTAGCCGTGCAGAGTACGATGCTTGATCGAAATTGATTCACTAGTTCTTCCATCACTGCAAGACAAGGCTTTAAGTAGTCTGTTGGCAGCATCTGTGCCTCATCAAAAATGATAACACTGTTAGCAATGTTATGCAGTTTCCGACACTTCGAAGATCTGTTCGAAAATAAAGATTCAAAAAACTGTACATTTGTCGTAACGACAACCGGCTTGTCCCAGTTTTCTGCTGCAAGCTGCATCATCTTTAGTTCCTCCGTACTCTCATAATCGACATTGTAATGGTTTTCCAATACATTCTGTTCCCCAAGAATTTTTCGAAACACTTCTGCATTCTGTTCGATAATGCTTGTATAAGGAATGACATAGATCACTCTGTCCATCTGATTTTTCACAGCATGTTTTAATGCAAAAGCCAACGATGCAATCGTCTTTCCACCCCCTGTAGGTACAGTGAGTTGAAACAACCCTCTTTCCTTTTCTCCACAAGAAAGGCAATGTTTCAAAATCTCCGTTCTTCTGCCATTTACAGACTCTATTTTCTTATTCCCCAGCCAGTCTGTAATATATGTTTCCAGCCTTTCTAAAAGGGTCTCCATCTTTTCTCCAGAATCTCTCTGTACCTCTCCATTTGACATGAAACTTTCGGTATCAAGAAAATCTGCATCTACAAGGCAGGAATAAATCATTCGAAGCAGCATACTAATAGAAAAATCCGGATCTAACGTCTTTTGCGGATCAAAAGGAAGTTCACTCAATTCCGGAATTTGAATTTCACTTTTGTATGCATCGTAGATTTCAATTTTTTTCTTCCTTCTCCCCTCTAAGGTAGGTGACGATCCCGTGTCGGATGAACCCCCGCAGTCCGGCATTCCAGCATGATGCCCTGCAATGCAGTATCCCAGGAACGGATACCATCGACCTTCTTCAAAACAAGTTTTCATCCCAGCTGTAGAATGATCTACCTGTTTTCCAGTATTGTTTTTAATTTTGTCCTGGAAAGCATCCGAATATTTTCCAATATCATGAAGCAGGCCGCAGGCATATCCCCACTCTCTCTTCCCGAAATGGTCTGCAAAATCGCCTGCCAGTTGAGCTGTTTCGTATAAATGTTCTTTTACCGTTTGTTTGCGTTCTTTATCTATGTGTGCATAAAATTCCATTATAAATACCTTCTTTCCATACGATTATGTGATAATTATGGCTTGACATTATGTTTTCCTTTATACTCCAATGTTATCTATAGTTATAATTCACATCTTTTTTCCTGTCAACATACATTATGATATACACATCTGGAGGTTGCAATATGGAAAAAATACTGGAATTAAAACATATAAGCCACGCATACCACACGCCAAAAGGGGAAACTCCGGCCCTTCAGGACATCTCTTTTTCCGTCGGCAAAGGAGAATTCATCGCCATTGTCGGGCCTTCCGGCTGCGGTAAATCCACGCTTCTTTCCCTGATTGCCGGCCTTCTGAAACCGGAAAGCGGAGAGATCATGCTCCATGGGATGCCGGTCATAGACTGTACGGAAAAGATCGGGTATATGCTCCAGCGGGATGAGCTTCTGGAATGGAGATCCATCTTCAGAAACGTCCTTCTTGGCCCGGAGATCCGCGGCACATTGTCCGCCGATACGAAAGAGAAAGCCCATAAGCTTCTTGCCGCATACGGCCTTGGGCAATTCGAGCACTCCCGGCCTTCTGAACTTTCAGGAGGAATGCGGCAAAGAGCGGCTCTTGTAAGAACCTTGATTTTGAATCCGGAAATCCTTCTTCTGGATGAGCCTTTTTCCGCTTTGGACTATCAGACCCGCTTAAATGTCAGCGACGACATCGGACAGATCATCCGCAAGGAACAGACAACCGCAATCCTCGTAACTCACGATCTTTCGGAAGCTATCAGTCTGGCAGACAGGATCCTTGTCCTCTCCAGACGTCCGGCAGTGATCAAATATGAACTGAAGCTTGAGTTTTCCTCTCTTGGCACTTCGGATGACACTCCGCTGAATCGCCGTAATGCGGCAGAATTTAAGACCTATTTTAATCTTATCTGGAAGGAGTTGAACCAAGATGAAAGATCCAGCTACTAATGTTTCCCCCGGGCAGTCTGCCTTTCTTCATTCTCAAAAGAAAAGCCGCCAGTTTATCTTGGCGGCGCGGATCTTCCTCTTTGTATTTTTTCTGGCGGCATGGGAATGGACGGCAAGCAAAGAAATCATCGACTCATTCATCTTCAGCAGTCCTTCAAAGATTACAGCTTGTTTCCTTTCTATGGCTGCTGACAAAAGCATCTTCCCTCATCTGGGAGTGACTTTGTACGAGACGATCGTCAGTTTCCTTTTGGTTACAATCATCAGTATTATGTCTGCTGTGCTTTTGTGGTTTTCCAGGCGTCTCTCAGCCATCCTGGAACCGTACCTTGTAGTTCTGAACAGTCTGCCTAAATCTGCACTCGCCCCTCTGCTCATTGTCTGGCTTGGTGCAGACCGGACGACGATCATCGTGGCTGGCATGTCTGTAGCTATATTCGGAAGTATTATGACGCTGTACACATGTTTTACCGGAGCGGATGGGAATAAAATCAAACTGATCTATACGCTGCACGGAAATTCCTTCCATGCCCTTTCCAAAGTTGTTCTCCCATCCTCCGTTCCTACTATCATCAGCACGATGAAAGTAAATATCGGGCTTTGCCTTGTAGGTGTCGTCATAGGAGAATTTCTGGCGGCAAAGGAGGGGCTTGGATATCTCATTATCTATTCCAGCCAGGTGTTTAAAATGGATTGGCTTTTGATGAGCATTGTGCTTCTTTGTATCATGGCCATGCTGCTCTACCAGATCATCTCTCTTTTGGAAAAAATATGCCGAAAATATTTCGCTGCATAAAACAGGGGCAAAGTCCAAAGACTTTGCCCCAAAATCATTCTTTTCCCTGTTTTTACTGTTGCTCCAAGCAAGGTTCCTTTGTACTTCCTGGTGCAGGGAGTCCTTTTTTTACAAGGACAACCTGGACGGCCTCGATCCGTTTGCTCATCCCTGTGGTCCCAGCTGATTCGCCGTTTTTCGCCCAGTCAAGCCAGCCATATGTCTGCACATGGGTTCTGTAGTACACATCGTAGTTGGCCGCCATATCTCCTGTCAGGCGGATCTGGATTGCTTCCACTCGTTTACTTTCTCCTTCTGTCCCAGCCAGTTCGCCGTTCTTTGCCCAGTCAAGCCAACCGTACGTCTGCACATGCGCCTTGTATTCGATGTCCCCGTCGTACTCCTGCCTTGCAAGACGTATCTTCAGTGCTTCCATACGCTTTGACTCCCCTGTCACTCCTCCGATCGCACCGTCCGATACTTCCGAAACCCAGCCGTACGTCTGCACATGAGGCTGATAAGCGACGCTGGCCAGCGCATTTTTGTCGAGGTATGCGTTGTTTATACTTCCCGGCGCTTCGGAATTTTTCGGGACCATCTTTACCTGGATGGCTTCCATCTGTCTGCTGTATCCGCTTGACCCAGATGATTCGCCGTTCTTCGCCCAGCCAAGCCATCCGTATCCCTGCACATAAGCCCGGTAATAAAGGTCAAAATTTTCCGCCAGCTGTCCGGTCAGTTTAAGCTCTACCGCTTCCACGCGTTTGCTCTCCCCTTCTGTGCCAGCCAATTCGCCGTTCTTGGCCCAGTCAAGCCAACCATACGTCTGCACATGGGTTCTGTACTGGATATCTCCTTCATACTCCTGGTTGAGAAGACGTATTTTCAGCGCCTCCATACGCTTGCCGATGACTCCCGCCTGTTTGCCGTCTGTGACATCCGGCATCCATCCATATGTCTGTACATGGGCAGATACGGAAACCCGATTTTGGATCTGGTCAATCGGATCCGTCATCCAGAAATTCAGATCCACATTTCCGTTGATCCCATCCACACTTCCCTCATTTGTACACTGCCACATATCGTACGGTTTTTCATATCCACAAGTTGGATTGTAGCGCGCCACCCATTTTGACCAGCCTGAATTATCGAAAACCGGATCTGTGAGCCTCGTGGTCCACCAGTTGTAATTGGCATAAATTCCTACCTCGTAACCTGCCTCCGATATCATATCGCAGTACGTCTTTGCAATCTGTCCGATGGTCGCGTTGTCCACAGATGCAGTCGTATCGTCTTCCAGATCATAATACACCGGGTATGTCGGCTGATGCCCCTCCAGAAGACGCAGCGTATGTTCTGCCTCGCTGACAGCATCTGCTGTATTTACAGAATAGGAATAGAGATATACGCCGTACGGGATGCCAAGTCTTTCACACTCGGACACATTATATTCCCACCAATCATCGTCATAATCTTCATAGTCCCCGCCATATCCACAGCGCAGGATGGCAAAATCGATGCCGTCCGCCTTGACTTTTTCCCAGTCGATCTGTTGCTGATGATGGCTGACATCGATCCCTTTTCTCGTGGCCCCTTCAATAATAGCGCCCACATTGTTCCTGTAGTACCCGTCTACTTTTTCCCATGCATACTCATACTCGTCTGCATAGAGGGCCGGCATGTCAATGGGCTGCCCGTCTTTGTAACGGAAACTGTTTTCTTTCCGCTCCTGCACCTGCGTATCTTCTTTATCAGAAAGTTCTGTCTGCGTATCGCCTGCTGCGCTGCTTACGACACGCGGCAAAGTGATGCTTCCTGCGGCAATACAGACGCTCAGGAAAATACCGGCCATCTTATGAATTTTTCTTTTCATTGCTGCTCATTCCTTTCTATGATTCATATTTCATCATTTTCCCACTTCATGATGGTAGTACACCCAGGAACTTTTGTCAACTTTTTGCACGAAATGTGATAAAATGAAAACAGATGCAGGAAAATTTTTATTTGGAAAAGATTTTCAGGAAAAAGCAAAAATTTTTTCTAAAAGTGAATGGATTCGGATGTTTCAATCGTATTATAGATAAAATCAGGAATACCTGTCAAAAGAAGAGGAGGAATCATAAATGAATAAAACACCAAAAAAAATCTTAGCTATTGTTGTCGCAGCTGTATCCGTTGTATCCATTGGAGCAATCAGCTCATTTGCGGCTGGTTCCGGATATGAGAGCAAAAAGAATTTTTCCGATACCAATCAAGATGGCATTTGTGACTATGTCGGAGAAGACTGCCACTATTTGGATACCGATAACAATGGTATCTGTGATAACTACGGGACGTGCCAAAATAACAGCATTTCTCAGGCCAATCACTGTAAGAATTATGTGGACGCCGATAACAATGGCATATGTGACAATCAATCCCACGCACATAATTCAGGTCAGAGAAACAGGGCTCGGTGTAGAGGAAACAGATAGCAGGTGACAAGGAATGCGGAACGAGCAAGATGTAAATAGGGCGATCGAACAATATTCCAATCTGGTTCGGCGGCTTTGCATGATACATCTAAAGAATTATGCAGACACCGAGGACATATTTCAAACTGTTTTTTTGAAATATGCCCTCAGTTCTGTTTCGTTCGAAAACAAAGAGCATGAGAAATCCTGGTTTATTCGTGTCACGATCAACGCCTGCAAAGACTTGCTCAAAAGTTTTTTCCATAGCCGGACTACATCGCTGAATCAAGTTATGGAGCAGGCTGCATATCTCCCTCCGGATCACAGGGAGGTTCTGGAAGCCGTCCTCTCTCTCCCCAAAAAGTACAGAGATATCGTATACCTGTATTATTATGAGGAATATACCGCTCCCGAAATCAGCAGTATTTTGGGAAAAAATGTGAATACGGTGTACACGCTCCTGACGCGATCCAAAAATCTGCTCCGCGAAAAGCTTGGAGGTGATGGATATGAAGTATAGACTGAAAGAAACTTTTGATCAGATAAAGGCTGAAGAAGAATTGAAAAACAGGACAAAAATCTTCATTTCTGAAAAGATCCAAAACGATACTTCTTCAAAAGCGGGAACGGCCGGCCGTTCGATCCGTCGCCTTGCCCCTGTGTTTGTATGTATGGCAATCCTTTTGATTGGAAGTTACTGGCTTTATTTTACTCCAGCCTGGCAGATCAGTATCGATATAAATCCCTCTATAGAAATAAGTATGAATCGATTAAACAAAGTCATATCTGTAAAAAGCTACAATGAGGATGGTGCAGAACTGGCTGATCTTCTGGATGTCAAATACAAAAATTACGCTGAAGCAATCTGTCAGATATTGGAAAACGACGATATTGCAGCCTTATTATCAAATGACGAAATTTTGATGATCGGAGTCATTGGCAATGACGAAACCCAGTCTTCCAAAATACTTGCCGATATCGAATCCCTGGCGGAAGGAAAAAAGAACACCTACTGCTATTGCGTCCACTCAGACGAGGTGTCCGAAGCCCACAAAATGGGCCTTTCCTATGGAAAATACAAAGCCTTTTTAGATTTGCGGGCGTTGGATCCAGACATCACTGCCGATGACATGCGGGACATGACGATGAGAGAGATTCAGGACTTGATCGATGAACTATCCGGCAATCAGGACAACGCGGCAGAAAAAACCGGCGACACCGACAGCAATACGCACCACCACACAGGCAAAAAACATCGAAATTCCCACAAAGGCGGCGAATAAAAGGGTGCAAAAATATGCTGCACCCTTTTCAAAGCTGTAGGACCAGCTGCTCCATTTCGTTTTCTTTCATCGTCTGTTCTGTAGACATCTCCCCATACATACGTTTCAGCTGTTCCAGGACATTCTGGATCTGAAAACAAGTGGACTGGACTCTTTCCCTTGACTTTTTGATTTTGTCATAGACAAGCCAGTCTGTAAACAGTCCGTCGAAAAAATAATCTGCAAAATGAAGGAAGCTGCCGATCTCTACCTGAATATCTCCTGTAATTCGTTCTGTGACATCCGAAAGCTCCGTCCGAAAGCTGTGCAGCGCTGTCTGCAGCTCTTGTGTTTTAGCCTGTACCTGTTTGAGATGATCATGTTTCATAAGATCTGTCACAAGACCGCCCCCGAACAAATCTACTGTACTCCAGCTTTTGGCGCTGTCCAGGCTTTTCAAAATCTGGCTGGCTACAGAAAGCGCTTTCTCTCCCGCCTCCAGGGCCTCCTCGACCTCTTTTTTCTGATGCTGTAAAAATATCAGGCGTCTTTCGATTTCTGCGATTTTTTCTGCTCCCGGTATTTCTGCATTTTTTATCTGTTCCTTCTTCTTTTCCAGCATTTTTTGATATTCTGCTTCACAGTTCTGAAACTGAAGTGCCTTTCTCTCATAATAGGCGATATCTCCGTCTATCGCTCTGAGTGCATTCTCAGCTGCTTCATATTTTACCGCGGCGGCATACGCTTCTTCCTCTTCTTTTGTCATTTTTTCTCCTATTTTTCCGGTTGCTCTGTAGAAAAAAGCCGAAAGGCTTTTTGCGTTCAGTCGGTCTACATCTTTCTTTTCCTGCAGCATGATTTCTTTCAAATTTTGGGCTTTCGTTTCCATCTCTTTTCGCTGAACATAAAGGTCCTTCAATTTTGTATCTGTTTTCTTTTTTTCCATAACATCATGGTAAAGTCTCTGAAGCTCTTCATTGTAAAAATTCATACTTTTCCCTCTTTTCCATTTTTCTGTGCAGCCATTGGGTTTTCTGTTATTATAACATTTTGTCTTTGGGCTGTCATTTCTTTGTGTATAATCCTTTCGTTCCCATAATAAGGCGAAAGGCAGAAGACTTTCCTGCAGAAAAAAAAACACCACAGTCTTTTTTCAAGACTGCGGTGTTTTCTTAGTAAGCCGGAAATCGGACTTGAACCGACGACCCCTTCATTACGAGTGAAGTGCTCTACCGACTGAGCTATTCCGGCCTGTGCTGTATTTTCTCAGAATATGAATGTTGCTGTGACAGCCACAAATATTATTATATACATTTTTCTGGAAAATGCAACAACTTTTTTATTTTTTTGTTTCGCATCAACAAACAGAAAGCAGATCACTTTTAAAAAATGATCTGCCCCCTGTTCTTTATTTTTCTTCCGTTCTAAATGGAGTTATTTACCTGCCATCTGTCTTTCCTGCTCTTCGATCATTTTCTTGACCATATAGCCACCTACAGAACCGTTCTGTCTGGAAGTAAGATCTCCGTTGTATCCGTCTGTTAACGGAACACCAAGTTCGCTTGCTACCTCATATTTGAATTTGTCTAAAGCACCTTTCGCTTCTGGTACAGCTGCTTTATTAGATGAACGATTTGTCATGATAATGTCCTCCTTTATCGTCTTGTGTTTTTGTGTGTAACTATTTGTTACAGTCATAGTATATGGACATTTTCATGATTTACTCTGGAAAAAACAGGGATTTCTTCCGCTTCCGGCATCTGTGCTGCCTCGGATGCATTTTGCAGGATTTTTGCGTCCTGAAAAATATCGCCCAGCTTAAATTCCAAAAGTCCGCTCTGACGGATTCCAAACAAATCGCCCGGTCCTCTAAGTTTCAGATCTTCCGATGCGATATAGAACCCATCGTTGGAATGATTCAATATGGAAAGTCGTTTTTTCGTCTCTTTTGTTTTTGAAGCACTCATGAAAATGCAGTACGATTGATGTCTGCCCCGGCCGACCCGGCCTCTGAGCTGATGAAGCTGGGCAAGCCCGAACCGCTCTGCATTTTCCACCATCATGACCGTCGCATTCGGCACATTGATCCCCACTTCAATGACGGTGGTTGACACAAGAACCTGTATCTCATTTCTCGCAAAACGTTCCATGATGTCGTCTTTTTCAGCTTGTTTCATTTTTCCGTGCAGACAAGATACCGAAATGCCGTTTCCAAGCTCTTCGGCCAGCATAGCCGAATAATCGGTAACATTTTCCGCCTCCAGGGCTTCGCTTTCTTCCACCATCGGACAGATCACGTAGCACTGGCGCCCTTCTTCCACCTGGTTTTTGATAAACCGGTATGCCGTCTTGCGGTAGCCGGTATCCACCACACAGTTTTTGATAGGAAGCCTGTTCTTTGGAAGCTCGTCGATCACGGACAGATCCATATCTCCATACAGGATGATAGCAAGGGTGCGCGGAATCGGAGTGGCGCTCATGACAAGAATGTGCGGCATCATTCCTTTTTTGGCCAGCGCTTCCCTTTGGCGCACTCCAAATCGGTGCTGCTCATCCGTGATGACAAGACCAAGATTTTTATAACTTACTTTTTCCTGTATAAGGGCGTGCGTTCCGATGATCAGATCAGCCTTACCGCTTTCGATCCTTTCATACGCCTCACGCTTTTCTTTCGCTTTCATAGACCCGGTCAAGAGTTCCACCCGGAATGGAATATCGTATTTCCCGAACATTTGGGCGATGGATTCATAATGCTGCTTTGCCAACACTTCGGTCGGTGCCATCATCGCTCCCTGATACCCGTTATAGACAGCTTCCAGAAGCGCCAGCACCGCCACAATCGTCTTTCCGGATCCAACATCGCCCTGCACGAGGCGTGACATCGCATACGGTCCTCCCATATTTTCTCTTATCTCTTCCCAGACTTTTTTCTGGGCTCCTGTCAGTTCAAAAGGAAGTTTTGCAAGAAACGCATCGACCTCTTCTTTTCTCTTTACAGGGCAAGTGTTGCTGGTATGCTCCTTTTTTTCCTTTAGCTTTCTGATTGCCAAAACAAATTCCAGAAACTCTTCGAAAACAAGCCTCTCCCTTGCCAGGATAAACATCTCTTTATTTGCCGGGAAGTGGATTCCCCGAATGGCATAATTGTATTCGCAAAGATGATATTTTTTTCTGATAGCGTCCGGGAGCGTCTCTTTTTTCAGGTTTAGCTGTGAAAGTGCCTCCCGGACCGCTTTAATGACAGTCTGATTGGAAATACCTGCCGTCAGGGGGTAGAGTGGCTGCATTGTATTTCGCTTTTCCTCATATTTTTCTGCCGGGGCAAATAATTCCGGATGTTCCATGAGAAGAACGCCTTTCCGATTCACTATCCTTCCTCTAACAACAACACTGCTGCCGCTTTTCAGAGTATTTCGAAGAAATGGCATGCGGAACCAGACGACCTTTAAAGTCCCTGTCAGATCTTTGATAAACGCTGTCGTAACCGGCATCTTCCGGTTCGGAGAAACCTGAACACTTCCCCATACGCTGCCTTTGACTGCCATCACTTTCCCCTCCAACACTTCGCCTGCAGGGACCGGATCTTCATAAATGTCATATCCTCGAGGATAGCAGCGCAGAAGATCTCCCACAGTCTCGATGCCCATATTTCGGAAAAGCTTTTCTGTTTTTTCTCCTATACCTTTAATTTCTCTTATTTTTGAATCTTCATTCATCTTCTTTTCTGCTCTTTCCTGTCTGCTTTTTGCGCTGTCAGGCGACTGTATTTCCTACATGCAAAGCGGAATGACAGTTTTCTGCCACTCCGCTGATGGTCCGTATATTGGTTGCTCTGCATGTTTTTATTCCACAGACATCACATAATAATAGATAGGTTGTCCTCCAAAATGAGCGTCTACATCCAGCTCAGAGTATTCTTCTTCGACATCGGAGATGAACGCTTCGGCTTCTTCTTCCGTCACGTCTTCTCCATAATAAATGCTGATCAGTCCGGAATCTTCTCCGACCATATTTCTCAGCGTCTCTTTAGCTGTCTCAGTGATGGAAGTACCGACTGCGAGAATACCGGCATCGCCGATTCCCATGATATCTCCCTCGTGGATTTCTTTATTGTCAATTTTCGTGTCGCGCACAGCATAGGTAACCTGGCCGGTCTGCACTGATTTCACAGCTTCCAGCATCGTCTCTTCATTCGTATCCACATCTGCTTCCGGAATATAATTGATCACAGCTGTGATCCCCTGAGGAACAGTTTTTGTCGGGATAACGATAATATCTTTATCTTTTGTGAGAGAACGCGCCTGATTTGCCGCAAGAACGATGTTCTTGTTGTTCGGAAGAATGAAAATCGTGGACGCATTTACATTGTCGATCGCTGTCAGCATATCATCTGTACTTGGGTTCATCGTCTGTCCGCCCTCGATAATGTAATCTACACCAAGTTCACGGAAAATCTCGTTTAATCCCTCTCCGATGGACACTGCGATAAAACCGACTTTTTTCTGCGGCGCTTTTTTCTTCTCCGCTGCTTTTGCCTCTTCAGCCTTCTTCTGCGCATCTTTGATCAATCGTTCGTGGTGCTCTTCTCTCATATTGTCAATCTTCATCTTTGTAAGCTGACCATATGTCAGAGCCTTCTGGATGGCAAGCCCCGGATCGTTCGTGTGGACATGGATTTTGACTACCTCATCGTCCGCCACACACACGATGGAATCGCCTATGGATTCAAGGTACGCTTTGAACTCGCTTTCATCACTTTCGGTAAACTCTTTTTCCGCCATGATAATGAATTCCGTGCAGTAGCCGAATTTGATATCTGCCTCCGATGCCGGAGCAGCAGAAACTTTTCCCTGGACACTTGCCGGTTCGATAGATGTATAATCGATCTCTTTTCCGAGGAAGGCATCATAAGCCCCTCTCAGTACTTCCAAAAGTCCCTGCCCGCCGGAATCTACGACTCCTGCTTCCTTTAATACCGGGAGCATCTCCGGCGTCTGATCAAGCACTTCCGCTGCATACTCAAGAACCTGCGGGAAAATCTCTGCCAGATCATCAGTCTCAAATGCAAGTTCCTCTGCCTTGTCTGCGATGCCTTTGGCCACTGTCAGGATCGTCCCTTCCTTCGGTTTCATGACTGCTTTATATGCAGTCTCCGTGGCACGTCTGCAAGCTGATGCAATCCCCGCCGCATCAATCTCATCCTCGTCCTGAATGGCCTTTGTAAAGCCACGGAGAAGCTGAGACAGGATAACCCCCGAATTCCCTCTGGCTCCTCTCAGTGATCCTCCTGAAATCGCTTTTGCCAGCTCCTTCATTCCCGGATTGGAAAGAGCTCTTACCTCTTTTGCAGCTGACATAATCGTCATGGACATATTCGTCCCTGTATCTCCGTCCGGAACCGGAAATACATTCAGTTCGTTGATATATTCTTTCTTTGCTTCTATATTCTGCGCGCCTGCCAAAAACATCTTGGCGAGCATTTCTACATTGATCGTATTTATAGCCACCTCAAAGTTCCTCCTGTACTAATCGATTACCCGAACGCCTTCGATGTAAATATTGATCTTATCTACCGGCATGCCGGAAAACTCTTCAACCTTATATTTTACATTGCTGATCAGGTTGTCCGTAACCGCTGAAATACTGACCCCGTATGCCACAATGATATGGAAGCCAAGCCGGATCCTATTGTCATCTGTAATTTCCACATGGATTCCGTGGGTTAAGCTGTCTTTCTTCAGTAATCTCACAAGGCCGTCTTTCACATTCACTGCCGCCATGCCGACGATACCGAAACACTCCACCGCAACTGACCCTGCATATTTGGCGATCACTTCCGGAGAAATCGTGATGATGCCAAGATCTGTACTCATACTGCCCTTCATATCCATTTACCTCCATTTTCTATATTCAAGTATTTTCCGCCGTTTACTCTGCTTTATTATACCTTGTTTTCCTGCATTTTACAACTGATTCCGTTCAGGTTATACGCAAAGCCGCAAAAAAATATTTGAAAACACGAAAGAAATGCTTGCATTTCTCATTTCTATCTGATAAGATGAATAGTGTTGTGAGTCCTTTCATTATATAAAGGACGAGTAAGAGCGTTAGGAGGTGTAGTCATGGCTAAATGTGCTATTTGTGAAAAGGGTGCTCATTTCGGAAATAATGTCAGCCACTCTCATAGAAAAACACCAAAAATGTGGAAATCCAATGTGAAATCTGTTCGCGTTAAGACAGAAGGCGGAGCAAAAAGAATGTATGTATGTACATCTTGCTTAAAGTCTGGCAGAGTAGAAAGAGCATAAGTTATTTTTACATGTATGAAACCAGGATTTGATCCTGGTTTTTTTCATGTCTTCCACTCTTTTTTTCTTCCCATACTCAGCAGCAAAACAGACAGTATCCGAGAACAATACAAAGGACGAGGATACAGATTTCTGCAAAAAGATTGGGCAGGAACATCATGAGAATCATTCCTGCTGCTATCATAAACAATGCAAATCCAAGAATTCTTTTCATCTTATCTCCTGCCCGCTTTTACTTAGTATTATATTATGCAGAACGTTGCTTTTTATGCATTTTTACTTGTCTTCTTTTCCTTCGTCCAGAATCTCGTTTACTTCTTTCTCTGTGACCGGATTCTCATTCTTTGTGCGGAACCTGTCTACCAGATCCGGCACCATATCGAGAATCTTCGTGATCGTATCCTGGTTTTTGATATTTACAAGACGTGTCGTACCATTCTGGATCACAAGGACTGCGCATGGAGTCATCTTCCCGCCAAGGCCTCCGGCGCCTTTTTCCCCTTTCTCTGCCGCAAAGGAACCTGCCCCGACGGTAAAGGATACATCCACCAGAGGAAGGATGATCGTATCTTTTACGTGGATTGCCTCCCCTACCACTGTCTTGGACGAGATCACATTGTCCATCCCGTGGAATAATGCTTCCATTGTTGATTTGAAATTACTTTCTGCCATTTGATTTTTCCTCCTTCTTCTGCTTTGGACTCTTGCGCATGCTCAGTATTTCTTTCACTATACTGCGGATATTCTTGTCCAGTATCAGCTTTATACCTGCCGCTGCCGCATGGTTCATCCGAATATGCCCCTTTATATGCAAATTGCCTTTTAATACCGCTTTTTCAAAATCCGGCACAATCTCCAGCCACTCCCCGAAAAACGGATAGATCATAGCAAGATATGCCAGCGTCTTGCCCGTATAATACGGATCGTCAAACCCAAACTCGATATTTCCACGGACAAATTTCGGTCTCCATGCTTTCAAAAAAGTAATGAAAACACGCTTTCCTTTTGAAAATGCTCTTCTGTGGACCTCATCTGAAAGAAACTCCGATACTTTATCCTTTTTCTCTTCCAATGACTTTATCCTATCACAGATTTTGTGAAAAGTATATTGTATCTTATCAAAGAATTTTGGTTTTGCGGGATCTTTCTTTTTTTCTTTTTCGGAAGTCTTTGTTTCTTTTTCAGAAGTCCGGATTACAGGTTGCTCTTCTTTCTTCTGTTCATGCTTCTCCTTTTCCAATGGCTTCTCCGGCAGCATGGCTGGCTCTGGATCCGCTTTTTGTGCTGTATTCTCAGACGTATCCGTTTCTTTATCCTGCCCAAATCTCTTCCATGCGATTCTCGTTTCCCATGCAAGCTTTCCATTGACATACTGCATTTTAAACTGGATCAGCCGCAGAAAGTAGCTGATCCTCAGATATCCTTCCGCCTTCTCCCGGCAGGATATATCGCCGGATAGTTTCCCTTCGTACCGCACAGGTACAAACAGCACCGTCAATACTCCAAGGACAAGAAGCCCCAGAATAACGAGAAGCAATATCCCTATGATCTTTAAAATCCACAGCAATATATGTAGTATTATCATATCCTATCCCTGCCGCTCCAATAAATACTGTCTGATCCTGGCATCCCCTGTCTGGTCTGCCACCTCCTGCACAATCTCTCTTACCAGCTCCAGAGCCTGCTCATACCCTCTGGAAAATCCTGCCACGAGGACATCCTTGTCTTTGTACCATTCCTGGAGAAGCATCCCGCTGTGAAAGATTTCCAGCTGATTCTCCTCCCTTTCCGGTATGCAGATCAGATACACCCGGAACTGGAAATCTTTTTCTTCCAGATGGCGGATGACTTCCGTTTCCTTCCCTTTTAGTTCCTCACTGACATATAATTTTTTCAAATACCGCATAGTATGACCTCTAATTATTATAGTAAGCCCGGAACACGCTTTTTGCCGTCTCCGTAGCGACATCTCCTGTCCTGTCGGAATTCTCGATGATGACCGCAAGCGCCACATCCGGGTTCTCCACGTTGGAAAATCCGATGAACCAGGAGTGTGTCTTTTCTTTGTCCACACTGTACTCGCTTGTCCCAGTCTTTCCTGCCACTGTAAAATTCTGGCCGTTCAGCGTAGTTGCGGTGCCATATTCCACAACGCCTTGCATATATTCCGTAAGCTTCGCAGCTTCCTCCTGCGTCATCAGCTCTTCATATACTTCCGGAACATACTTTTCTGTCGTCTTTCCGTCTGCGCTTTCTACATGATCCACAAGATACGGCTGCATCAGTGTACCTCCGTTTGCGATGGCGGATGTGATCAGAGCCATATGGTACGGGCTTACCTGAAGTTTCCCCTGTCCAAAGGCTGTCATGGCAATGGCTGCATCCCCGTCTCCCTTTTTCAAATTAAACTTGCTCTCATTGTAGATCAGAGGACACGGAAGTTCAGAGTCAAACAAAAGCCCATCCGCGGTCGCTTTAAATTCATCAATATCCAGCTGAAGTCCGATATTGGAAAAGGAAGTATTGCAGGAATAAGCGAGGGAATCTGCCAGATCCACAGTTCCGTGGACTTCTCCGCCAAAACAGTGGATTTCATTCTTTCCTGCTGTTATCTCTCCCCTGCACCGGTAAGAATAATTCTCATAATCCGGATTTTGCCGCATAAATGCAAGTGCAGTGACGACTTTGAACGTGGATCCAGGTGCATACTGGCCTTGTGTAGCACGGTTTACAAGCACGCCTTCGGTATTCTGATTTAAGGTTCCCCAATCTGCCACGATCGTATTCGGGTCGAAGGTCGGTTTTGACACCATCGCCAGAATCTTTCCGGTGTCCGGCTCAATGGCAACGACCGCCCCTTTATTATTGCCCAAGGCATTATACGCCGCCTGCTGAAGATTGGTATCCAGCGTTGTGAACACATTGTCTCCCGGATTTCTCTGATCCCGGAACTCATTGACGATCCGGTCAAGGAAGGAAGCACTTGAATGGAGGAGCGTAAAATTTTCCGTAGACTCAAGTCCAGATTTCCCTTTTTCCACATATCCGATAACATGGGCATAAAGATCGCCGTACGGATACTCCCTCGTCTGTGTTCCGTCTTCATTCTCTTTTGTCTGAGCCAGAATGTTGCCGTCTTTATCCCGGATCTCTCCTCGCTTTATCTGATCTGCATACAGATTCATTCTCGGATTTCTGGCGTCGTTTATGATATCTTTTCCTTGTACCACATTGTAGTAGGCGAAATGTCCGATCATTACCAAAAACAGGAGGACGAAAAAATAAGTAATCCATACATACTGTCGGTTAACCGCTCTTTTTTTCCGTATACGCCTTTTTTCTTCCTGCTGTTGTCTTCTTTTTTCCTCTTTTCCAGGCTTTTTTGGTGCCGGCTTACGTTCGCCGTATATTCTGCCGCCTGTCCTGAGGTTTTCTTCTTCCATTTCCCGCTGCAGTTCTCTTTGGAGCCCCCGTTCCATTTGTTCGAGGTCGTCCTGTCTGCTGCGCCTTCTGTCTCCTCTTTGCCCGTAATTCTTTCTGTCGTTCAATATCATCTTCCTCGTCTTCTCTTAAAATATACAGTCCCTGAATGATCGCAAACATGATGAGTGTACTCAAAAGGGAGCTTCCCCCGTAGCTTACAAGCGGGAGCGTTACCCCGGTAGACGGGATAAATTTTGTAACTCCTCCGATCGTCAGGAACACCTGAAAGATATAACACGTTCCAAGCCCAAGTGCCACCAGTTTGTAGAAACTGTCCTGAAGCTGCATGGCAATATTCAAAAACATAATATAACAGCTTACACAGATTAAAATAAGACAGATCGCCGTGATTCCTCCCAATTCCTCAGCAATCGCCGAAAAGATAAAATCTGTCGTCACAACCGGAATCTTATTCGGCATCCCCTGGCAAAGACCAAGCCCGAACCATCCCCCGGTTCCGATAGCAAAAAGCGACTGTACAATCTGGAACCCTGCCCCGTCGTACACAGCGAAAGGATCTTTCCATGCCACGACCCTCGTGCGCACATGGGCAAAAATATAGTAGCCCGCTACCGCCGCTGCGCTTCCTCCTGCCAGTCCTGCCAAAATATAAAGCGGCTGCCTTGTAGCCACATACAGCATTACCATATAGACAACAAATACGATCAGCGCCGCACCAAGGTCCTTGGAAGCCACAAGTATCAGAACATGTGCCGCCGCAACCACTGTCGTGATGACCACATTTTTAAATGTCGTGGACAGATAAAAGCTGGAAGCCACAAAAAATACGAATACGATCTTTACCAGCTCGGAAGGCTGGATATTGATCCCCGCCACTTCGAATCCAAGCAAGGCTCCATTGTCTCTTCGCCCCACCACGATCACAGCTGCCAGAGCTGCCACCCCCACGACACCGTAGAAGATTCTGAGCTTTGGGAGGAACTTTGCTTTCCGGATAATGACCGGAACAAACAAAGAAATTACCACCGATACAACCACGATCATAACCTGTTTGACCGCCCTGTCGTAAGAAAGTCTTGTCAGCATGATAAATCCAAGCGACAGCAGCATGCACATATTATTGACGACCAGCCTCGATACTTTTGGATAAAAAATGCTGTACAATAGGATGATGGCTCCAAGAAGCACGACCTGGACGACATAAAAAACAAGAATCTTTACTTCCTGTTGGTTTAAAAAGATCGTCAAAAACGCCAGAAAATGGATCATAAACATCCACATACTCTGTCTTCTGAGAATCCACATCTTTGTGTATGCGTCATGATAGCCAAACACCGAAAAACATTCGAATGTATAAATAACTATCATAATCAAAATCAGATATTTCGATATTTCCATTATAATATTAAACAATTTGTCACCTACTTTATTCCCCTTTTGAAGTGTCCGCGTGTATAGTCTTTGAAAGGCGCCTCGGACAGCGCTTTCGTCTCCCCTCTTAAGAATACATCTTCGTAAAGCTTCAGAACACGCTCCGTCTCTGCCCCCGGCTCCAATGTAAAGTGAAGCCTGAGCTTTCTGATTCCAATATCTTCTATCTCCTGCCTCGATTGAAGGAGCACAAGAGGAGCGGTATTATAAATTACATTATAACATGTATCACAGTAATTTTTTACATAAAATGTTTTCTGATAACGGTCTTTCATCTTTGTGATTACCGTTTTTCCGGTGCATCCTTTTGTCGTCTTCTGGATACACCCTGCGCTGATCATCATCGGGCAATATCCGTACACGACAAGTTCTTCTTCCCCGTCTGCTATCTCTTTCATCTCCATATCATTGAGTTCCAGCGGAAGCGTCATTTCCTGAAGTCCCTCTCCTCGCAGGAAATCCTCTGCACATCGGTTCATCGTATACAGATGATGATCTGCCTGTATCATTCCTTTCCATCCATTCCTCCGGAGATACTCGATAGATTCCAGATTCCGCACGAGCATTCCATCCCACGGGAAAGAAAAAAGTTCCTTCTTAACCGCATCGTACTGCCGCTCGGCACGTTCCCGAAAAATATGAGGAAAAGCCAGATAGAACTCCGGTAATCTTCCTCTTTTCTGAGCCTGATCTCTCTGCTCTTTCAGCCATCTTATCGTGTCCGGCTGTCCGATCCCTCCATCCAGATGGCCATCTATATAGATTCTGCCAATCTGAGTGTTTCCAAGCACGGCCTCTGTCTGTTCCCGCGTCTCCACAAGCGCAGAGAGCGCAAATGCATCCCTTATAGTTTTTGACTCTTTTTTAAGAAATGCGCACCGTCTCGGCCGTTCCCTTCGGTATTTCTGAAGCACCGCTTCCCTGAATGCTTCCAGCGCCTCCCGCCGAAGTTCATTGATCGCCTGCATTGGGACGAAAAGATCCCCTTCCATAGAAAGCGTAAAGTCTCGAATATCAAACTCCGTATTTCCGGTCTTCCGAAGCTGCTTTTCCACGCGTTTCCCGTCAAGAGGCTGCTTTTTCGCTGTCTCCGCAGTCATTCCTTCCACTTCCACTGTTGCCTCGCTGTCCGAAATCCGCAAGCGCATCGGCTCCCCTTCCTTCAGCCAGGCCGCTGCGCAGACCGGTCTTTTGAGCTGATCTTTTTTTAGCCGTTCCTGAATTTCTCCTATCAGAAAACTGTTTCTTGTCCTGTAAACGACTGTTCTTGGACGGATCTCCGTCCCTTTCGCCACAAGGATGGAAAACTGGCCGCCCTTTTGAACATCCTGCCCCATAGTCACGTTTTCTTTCTCTGAGATCTCGAGGATATCTCCTTTGTGAATCTGGGTTAAAGCTTTCAGAAGGACGCTTCTTCCTTTCTGACGCTCTGCACAGGCCGCCTGTATTCCCGCATGGTTTGGCCGATCAAGGGAAAGCATTTCTTTTCCATTTGCCATATGATAATATCCTGTACAACTTCCTCCTCGGTTATAGAGATCCATCAGTTTTTGCTTGTCTTCTTCTTCCACATGATAGCGCTCTTTCCCGTTTTTCAAATACAGATCCGTGTACTTCCGATACATAGAAGTAACTGCCGCCACATATTCCGGCTTTTTCATTCTGCCTTCGATCTTAAAGGAATCGATGCCTGCTTCCACAAACTCAGGGATCAGATCCAGAGTCATGATATCTTTCGGGCTCAGAAGGCACGATGGTCTTTTTTGTCCTTCTGCCTGATACCGCAGTCTGCAAGGCTGTGCACACTGCCCGCGATTGCCGCTTCTTCCTCCCAGCATACTGCTGAAAAGACATTGTCCGGAATAGGAATAGCAGAGGGCTCCATGTACGAAGCATTCGATCTCAAGTCCGGTCTCTTCCTTCATTCTGCGGATTTCTGAAAGAGACAGCTCCCTTGCAGGGACGATCCTCTCCACACCGTATTTTTTCAGCAGACTCGCTCCAAGGGCACTTGTCACTGCCATCTGTGTGCTGGCATGGACAGAAAGCTTTGGAAACTGCTCTCTCACAAACCGCAGCACCCCCAGATCCTGAACGATAACTGCATCCAGCCCATGTTCATAATAAGGTGCAAGATAGTCGTACAGTTTCGTCACCAGCTCCTTTTCTTTTAACAATGTATTGACGGTCAGATACAGCTTTTTCCCGTACAAATGCGCCTCCTGGATGGCCTGTATCAATTCTTCTTCCCGGAAATTCCCCGCATATGCCCGGGCGCCGAACAAGTCTCCTCCCGCATAGACCGCATCCGCGCCGGACAAGATCGCCGCCCGAAAGCTCTCATAACTTCCTGCCGGGGCGAGAATCTCCGTCTGTTTCCATTCTTTTCTTTCTTTCATATATCAATCCTGCCTTACTTTGAAAAAAGGCTGTCTTGTCCGACAGCCCTAATTCTTGCGATGATTTTTCATTTCTGTTTCCAGTTTCACAATCTTCATCTGAAGCTCTTTGTTTTCTTCTTTCAGCTTGTCAATTGCGCTCTCTGCATTTTCCAGCTTGATCTGTGCCGAAATAAGCTCATGTTTTAAGTCATACATTTCCTTGTCTTTCGCTTCAATATCGTCCTCCAGCACAGATGTCTGATCTTTTGCCTTGAAATAATCGTCCGCAATATTCAGCGAAAGAAGCAGGCTTCTCGTCTCCGCACTCTGTTTTTTATATCCCTCAGTCTCCATACACTCGGAGATCTTATGGTTCAAATACGTAGAAACTTTCTGAAGATATTCTTCACTTTCAAATCCGCTCAATGTAAAAACCTTGCCGCCGATCAGAACTTCGGTATAATTCTTTTGTACTGACATAAAACGCTTCCTCCTTCTTCTCTCTGGAAGTCCCTCTCATCCATTATAAACTATCCCTGAAAAAAAACCAACTGTTTTCTTTTTAAGTCTGCGGAAAGGCGATTCCGAGATGATGGTATGCCTGTTCTGTCGCCACCCGGCCCTTCGGTGTTCTCTGCAGAAATCCGTTTTTCAGAAGGTAGGGCTCATAGACATCCTCCAGCGTTCCGGCATCCTCCCCGATAGCAGCTGCCAGTGTATCAAGCCCTACCGGTTTCCCTCCGAATTTCTCGATCATCGTAAGAAGAATATTACGATCCAGATAATCCAGACCATACCTGTCCACTTCCAGCAGATCCAGCGCATAGCCTGCCACCTCTTCCGTGATCACGCCGTCATATTTGACTTGAGCGAAATCCCGCACTCTCTTCAGCAGACGGTTGGCCAGACGTGGGGTGCCTCTGGAACGGCGCGCGATCTCCAGCGCCCCCTTCGGTTCGATCTCCACATCCAATACACTGGCAGACCGCAGGATGATCGTCTTCAGCTCCTCATCACTGTAAAATTCCAGCCGATGTACAACGCCGAACCGGTCTCTGAGCGGAGCCGTCAGCATACCAGCCCTTGTAGTGGCCCCAACGAGTGTAAATTTTGGAAGCTCCAGACGGATCGACCTTGCCCCTGCCCCTTTTCCGATCACGATATCAATGGCAAAATCTTCCATTGCCGGATAGAGCACTTCCTCCACCTGCCTGTTCAGCCTGTGGATCTCATCTACAAAAAGGACGTCCCCTTCCTGCAGATTGTTGAGGATAGCCGCCATCTCTCCTGGTTTTTCTATGGCAGGCCCGGATGTAACTTTCAAATGCACTCCCATCTCATTGGCTATGATGCCCGCAAGTGTCGTCTTTCCAAGTCCTGGCGGGCCGTAAAACAAAACATGATCAAGCGGTTCTTTTCTTGCTTTCGCCGCCTCTATATAGATCTTCAAGGTCTCCTTTGCCTTCATCTGTCCTATGTAATCTTCCAGCATCTGCGGGCGAAGGGTACTCTCTATTTTCTTATCTTCTTCCAGACTTTCCGTAGTAATAATTCTTTTTTTCATGCTTTTTTTCTGCCTTCCTGTCTATCTGGCATCTCAGATCAGATGAATGCCATCTGTTTAAGCGCCTGCTTTAATACATCTTCCACAGACAACTGTTCAGAACCCCCCGCTTTTTTCACAGCCTGGAGCGCCTCCGTGCTTCCATATCCAAGTGCAACCAGTGCTTCCACCGCTTCTTTCTGTATCTGTCCGATGCCGGTGGCCGCCGCCGTGTCAGCCGATGTTCCATCCATCGTCCCTCCCAGCGTATCCTCAAATTTCAGTTTATCCTTCAGCTCCAGGATCAGCTTTTCCGCTGTCTTTTTCCCAATCCCAGGCGCCTTAGATATCGCTTTTACATCATTTGCCATGACTGCAAACCGCAGATCATTCGGCGTCATCTGCCCCAGGACACTGAGTCCTCCTTTCGGTCCGATTCCGCTCACTGATATCACAAGTTTATATACTTCCAGCTCATCTTTTGTAAGGAAACCGTAGAGCTGCATGGCGTCCTCTTTCACATTCAGATAGGTGTACAGCTTTACTTCCTCCCCCAGATTTGGAAGTCTTGACATGGACTGCCCGGACATAAACACGCCGTACCCGATCCCTCCCACGTCGATGACCGCCTTATCTTCTTCCAGGTCCTCCAGTGTTCCTCTTATATATGCTATCATGTCTTTTCCGATTCCTTCCTCCTGTTTTTTTAAAACTGCAACCTTCCAAGGCGCAGCAGCATCTCCCTGGCTCCGATGCCGATGGCCAGTCCTGTAAGCAGACCGGAAACCATAAGGATCGGAAAATAGGAAAACACTCCGTATGTCTCCACCGTCAGCATCGCCATCAAAAGCTGTCCCAGATTGTGGCATACACCCCCTGCAATACTGATCCCGATCAGACTCATGGACGGACTTTTTTTCAATGCCCACATAACGGTCAGGCTCAAAAGTCCTCCTGCAAGGCTGTAAATAATACTCATCATATTTCCAAAAAGTAATCCGGCAAGCAGTACTCTCACTATAGACAGAATGTAAACTTCCCGGACAGGCATCTTATAAAGAGCTACGACGATCACAAGATTCGCAAGCCCAAGCTTGACACCTGGTATCCCAATCTGAAACGGGATACACGCCTCTATATAACTGAAAATCAGCGCCAGAGCGACAAACACCCCAAACGCCGCAAGTTTCGCTCCCTTTCTGTGCAAACTGCCTCTCTCCTTCTACACTAATTTGTCACTGCGTCAACTCCGCTTTCTTCCCCTTCTTCCACGGAGACAACAACCTCATTCGGCAGACAGATAATGCTCTCCCCTTTTTTCCCGATCTCCCCTTGCTTTACGCAAATCTGATCAGGACAGGAAGCAGACTGCATCCTTACCTTGCCATTCTCTATTACAACAACATTTTCCCCTCCGTCCACCTGGATTTCCTGGTCTTTGTCAAGGGAATAGATACCTGCTTCTTTTCCATCTTTAAAAATGCGCACGTTTCCCGCCTGCTGCCTTCCCATCCAGAAAAGTATGCCAAATCCAATGCAGGCCGCCAAAAGAATCGTGCCTATTACAATAAAATCACCTTTCTTCATACTGCCTCCTCTTTCCGCTCTATTCTAACATATCATCCCCTGTTCTTCAACCATATGTTCGATTCCCTGATCATTCGCGAAACTCCTGTTGCATCTTCTTTCCCTGCCGTGCTAAGATAAATAAGTGACGGCTTTGTCATGCATGGCCGGACAAGGCCGGCAGAAAGGAGACTTCATGAAACGAAAATTTACTTTTTTTACCGCATGTTGTACGGCCCTCATCTTCTCCGCTTCGGTTCTTTTTTCCGGATGTAAGGAAAAGACATCCGATCCCATACAGAAAACCGGATTGCTTCTGGATACTGTGATCGGGATCTCCATATATGATTCGGATGACGAATCGCTTCTGGACAAAAGTTTTGACCTCTGTGAATCCTACGAGGAAAAATTAAGTCCGACTATTCCGACAAGTGAAATCTACCAGATCAATCATTCCGGAGGCCAGCCAGTATCTGTATCTGACGATACACTGGAACTGATCCAGCTTGGAATACACTACGGGGATCTTTCTGACGGTCTTTTCGATATTACGATCGCTCCTTTGAGCGAGCTCTGGGATTTTGGCAACAATACCGGGAATGTTCCTTCTGCCGAGGCAGTCGCCGAGGCAGCTTCCCATGTGGACTACCATTCTATCCAGATCTCAGGCAACCAGGTCTGGCTTTCTGATCCGGCTTCCGGCATCGATCTTGGAGGGATTGCAAAGGGATATATTGCGGATCGGATCCGGGATTACCTTGTTTCCGAAGGTGTAAAAAGCGCAATCATCAACCTGGGAGGAAACGTACTTACCGTGGGCGGACGGCCGGACGGAACCGATTTCAACATCGGTATCCGGAAACCGTTTGCAGATGATACTGCATCGATTACAACTGCGCATGTAAAAAATACTTCCCTTGTCTCCTCCGGAAATTACCAGCGATACTTTGAGAAAGGCGGAAAAATCTACCACCATATCCTGAACCCGGATAACGGCTATCCGATCGAAAACGATCTGTATCAGGTAACGATCCTCTGCGACTCTTCCGCGGATGCGGATGCCTTCAGCACGATCTGCTATTCTCTTGGAGTAGAAAAAGGACTTGACCTGATCAACAATACGGAAGGTGTGGAAGCTCTTTTTGTGACAAGCGACTATTCCCTGCATGCCTCATCCGGTTGGGAAGAAGCAGTAAAATAGATTTTTCTTTACACATCACAGACAGGGTCAGCGCGGCTGCCAAACGGCAATCTTACGCTGACCCTGTTTTCTTTTTTATTAATCATAATCAATGCATCCGCGTGCATCAACGCCGGCACCATTTAATATCCGTAATAATATCCGTTGTAATCAATATAGCTGTCCGCGAACCCGATCACACCTACCATTATGATAAACACAAGCGCGATCACGATGCACACTGCCTCGACGATCAAAGCAGCACGGCAAAAATTTCTGCGGTTGAGATTTCCGGTTTTGCTGAACGCCCAGTAGCAATACAAAATGATTCCCCCACAGCATGGAATCAACAGTGCAAGAATCGTAAGCAGCCAGTCTCCCATACTGAGCGGAGAGGAGTCAAGCCCCGCATCCGGCTCATGTTTCGGATCCATCTTTACATTGTAGGCATAATTGCTGTCGTACCGTGCATTTTTCTGCGACTCGTGCTGTACATTCTCGCTGTAAGCCGTATATCCGCTTTCTTTCTTTTTGTCCTGACGGTCTGCCGTTTCCTCCGAGCCGGACTTCGAACACCGCCCGTAATCATAGGAGACGTCTTCCTTTGGCTCCTCCGTCTTCGTCTCTGTATCCTGAATCACTGTCGGAACCATCTCCTGCTCATTTGGCTCTGTCATCGCTTCCCTTTCTTCTTCCGGGCGCTCCATATTATCTTTCTTTTCTTCCATAATCGGTCCCTTTCCTTTCTTCTGTTCACTTGTCTTATTTTATCACGTGCATTTCAGGACTACAACAATGTTTTTCAAGTTCACACATTGTTCTTACACTGACCCTACTGCTCTGAGAAGCCGATTGATCAGGTTGTCCCTATAAAAACTCATCGGAGGTTCCCCTGGGAAGTAACGGATCATCCGATAAATGTAAAACAAAATCATACCGATCAAAAGAAGCAGCAGCCATTTCTTTAAAGACGTCGTCTCCTTGTGAAGGATATATCTGCGTATGCAAAAAGCGCCCGCCAGAGCAACGATGGCATAAATAAATGGATTCAGATGCCACGCCTGCAAAAACTCCCCTCGGAGAATCGAGAATGCAGCTCTCGACAGCCCACATCCAGGGCATGGAAAACCAGTTACCAGAACAAGAGGGCAAGACGTGTACAAAAAATACCAGGCTACTGTAAAATATATTGCCAGGACAAGAATAACGATACGGATATTCCACAAATCCCTCCGGATCATCTGCCATGTATCTCTTCCCCAGGATTTCCAACTGTTCTTTCTTTGCATCTTCCATCCTCCTGTGATTTTTCTCTTCTTATACTATATCATTTTCCCCTTTCTGTTCAAGACCTTGACTTATTAAAAAAACAGGGATGGCTTTCCAGAATCTTGCTTCCAGAAAGCCATCCCTGTTTTTATGAAAAAGATCCGTACCTTACTTACAGCTAGGCAATAATCTTTTTCGGACATTTCTCAGCGCATTTTCCGCAGTTTGTACATTTTGACGGATCAATGTGCGCCACATTGTTTGTGACTTTCACTGCGTCGAATTCACAGACTCTTTCACACATTTTACATCCGATACATCCCACAGAGCATACGCTCATGACATCTTTTCCTTTGTCGAGAGAACTGCACTGTACAAGATGCTTCTGTTCGTACGGTACAAGCTCGATAAGGTGTCTTGGACATGCTGCCACACATTTTCCGCAGGCTTTGCATGCCTCTTTATCTACAACTGCAATGCCGTCTTTGATATGGATCGCATCAAACGGACATGCTGCCACGCAGGTTCCTTCTCCAAGGCATCCGAAAACGCAGCCCTTTGGCCCGTTATTCTGCATCATATTTACCATGACACAGTCATGTGTCCCGGTATATTTATAATTGTCTTTTGCTTTTTCGCAGGTTCCTGCGCATTTCACGAAGGCAGTCATTCGAACTGTCTCTCCTGCTTCCTGTCCCATGATAGCCGCAACCTTTTCTGCAACCGGAGCTCCGCCTACCGGGCATGCGTTGACCGGAGCTTCCCCTTTGACAATGGCTGCTGCCAGACCGGAGCATCCTGCGTAACCACATCCGCCGCAGTTATTTCCCGGCAGCACTCCTGTGATCTCTTCTTCTCTTTCATCGACTTCCACCGCGAATTTTTTCCCGGAGATCCCAAGGAAAACGCCGATGAACAATCCTACGCCGCCGACGATGGCAGCGGCAACGAGTATACCTGTCATAATCCTGTTTCCTCCCTTAAATCAGACCTGAGAATCCAAAAAATGCAATGGACATCAGCGCCGCTGTCAAAAGTACGATCGGTGTACCCTGGAATGGCTTCGGCACATCATTGTGTTCCGTCTTTTCACGGATACCAGCCATGATCACAATGGCGATGGTAAAACCAAACGCAGTGGCGAATCCGTTTACCACACTGCTCAGGATGTCATAATCTTTCTGTACGTTTGTGAGCGCCACTCCGAGCACTGCACAGTTTGTTGTGATCAGAGGAAGGTAAACCCCGAGCGCCTGATAAAGCGAAGGCATCGCTTTTTTCAGGAACATTTCAACGAACTGGACGAGCGCTGCGATTACCAGGATAAACACGATAGTCTGCAGATATGATACATCCAAAGGCAGCAGGATGAATTTATAAATCAGGCTGGTCACAAGAGAGGCGATCGTGATGACGAAAATAACGGCGCCTCCCATCCCACCTGCTGTCTCAATCTTTTTTGACACTCCAAGGAACGGACAGATTCCAAGGAACTGGCTCAGTACAACATTATTTACAAGCGCAGAGCCAACTGCGATAATCAGTAATTCTTTCATCCTTTTCTCCTCCTATTCCTTGTCCGGATCCTTTGCAGCAGAACCGCATCCGCCGCAGGAAGCGCATCCGCCTTCCGCGCAGCCTCCCTGAGGTCTCGTCACTTTCTTTCCCTTCTTCTCCATGCTGTCCATGATCTGATTTCTTGCCGCAACAAGAACAGCCAGCACGATGAAGGCTCCCGGAGCCAGGATAAAGATCGTGATCGGCTCGTAAGATTCCGGCATGATCTGGATGCCGAATACCTTGCCCGCACCGATAAGCTCACGGACTATACCGATACATGTAAGACCAAATGTAAATCCAAGTCCCATTCCGAGACCGTCAAAAATGGACGGAAGCACCGGATTTTTGGAAGCATAGCTTTCTGCACGTCCGAGAATAATACAGTTTACGACGATCAATGGAATATAAAGTCCAAGCGCAGAATAAAGGCTCGGGACAAACCCTTCCATAAGGAACTGGACGATCGTCACGAAAGACGCAACTACTACGATAAACGCCGGAATACGAACTGAATCCGGAATGATCTTTCTAAGCATGGAAATCAGCATATTGGACAATACGAGAACCACCGCCGTGGAAAGCCCCATACCGATCCCGTTAATGGCAGAAGTCGTGACCGCAAGCGTCGGACACATACCCAGCATCATGACGAATGTCGGGTTTTCTTTGATAATACCGTTATATAAGCGTTCCCCACATTTATTCATCTGCACTGCCTCCTAACACATTCTGATAATATCCAAGGGATGCATTGACTGCTCCCGTGACAGCTCTTGTCGTGATCGTAGCGCCGCTGATGGAATCGATCTGTTCTCCTTCTCCGCCGTCTTTGTCCACATAGAACTGCTCTGTCTTTTTATCGGCATACTGCTTTTTGAATTCCGGTGTATCGGCATTCATACCAAGACCTGCCGTCTCGCTGATGGACAGAATAGAAATTCCCGTCACAGTACCGTCGGACTGAATTCCGACAGACAGCTGGATATCTCCACCATACCCGTTTTTATCTGTCGCCGTCACGACATATCCGATCGTCTCCCCGCCTTTTTGAGCCTCAGCAGCCTCATTGATCACAGCACCGTCCACACCAGCGTCTTTTACCGCCTGTGCCGCCTCTTTTGCATCCACATCAAGTGCTTTGAACTCTTCTGCATCCTGGAAGACTTCTTTGTATGCTTCCTGCTTTGCATCTTCCTGCGCCTGTGCGATCGGCGCTTTTGTAATCTCGTAAACACCGCCCAGAGCAATCCCTGAGATCAGCGTGATCGCTGTCAAAATGATCGTATTCTTTACAATCTTATTCATTATTTCTCTCCTCCTTTACCAAATGGTTTCGGAAGAGTAACCTTCTCGATCAACGGAACCAAAATGTTACTGATGATGATCGCATAGGAAACCCCTTCTGCGGAACCTCCGAAAAGACGGAACAGCCCTGTGAGAACACCCAGCAGGATACCATAGATGATCTGCCCTTTCTTTGTGATCGGGCTTGTCACATAGTCCGTCGCCATAAACCACGCACCGAGCATGATACCGCCGCCGCAAAGATGAGCGGTAATGAACTGCCAGTCAAAACCATGACCTCCGAAAATTGTGATAAAGATCACAAAAGTCACAAGGTAAGTTCCCGGAATACGGAGATCAATGATTCCTTTCAGAAGGAGAATGATCGCACCGATCATGATCGCGATAGTGGAAGTCTCCCCAATGGTACCAGGAATCTGTCCAATAAACATGTTCATCGTATCCACATTTGCGATAGAACCATCTGCACGCATCGTTGCAAGCGGTGTAGCCCCGGTAATACCGTCATATGTAAAGGATGTCATCCTTCCTGTAAAAGAGATCAAAAGGAAACATCTTGCCGCAAGCGCCGGGTTCATGAAATTCTGTCCAAGTCCCCCAAACAACTGCTTTACTACAAGGATAGCAAATACACTTCCGAGCACGCCCATCCACCATGGAGCAGACGGCGGAAGATTGAGGGCAAGCAAAAGCCCTGTCACCGCTGCACTAAAATCACTGATAGTTACCTTTTTGTGCATCAGCTTTTCATATATAAACTCAGTCAGCACAGCCGCTGCCACTGTTACAACTACAAGAATCCACGCGTTCTGATCACGGAAATTCCATATACCAAACAATGTAGTCGGCAAAAGTGCGATGATGACCCACATCATAATGCTGCCTGTGGAATCTTTGGCACGGATATGCGGCGATGCTGAAATATTAAACTGTTCGTTCACTTGTGTCCACCTCTCATTTCCTATTTCTTCTTCCTGTTGGCCAGTGCGATCTTTCTCATGGAACCGATGGCCTGTTTAAGCTGTCTTCTCGCCGGACAGACATAGCTGCAGGATCCGCATTCCATACATTCCACTCCGAACTCTTTTTCAAATGCCTTCTCATCATGCCTCTCCGCATAATCTGCAAGTCTCGACGGAATCAGGCGGCTTGGGCAAGCTTCGATGCACCGTCCGCAGTTGATACATGCCCCAGGTTCGTACATGGCTACCTCGTCCTTTGTAAGACATAAGATCGAGGATGAAGTTTTTGTAACTGGAACATCCAGAGTAAACATAGCAAATCCCATCATCGGTCCTCCGGATATGATCTTCTGCGTTTCCTCTTTGAGTCCGCCTGCCGCTTCCACAAGCTCTCTCTGGGAAATTCCAAAAGGAACTTTAAAATTTCCCGGCTCATTGACTCCGTCCCCGCTTACTGTCACAACTCGTTCGATAGACGGACGTCCATTGATCACTGCATGGTGGATATTGATGATGGTCTCCACATTGTCTACCACACATCCTACATCTGCCGGAAGCATGGAAGAATTGATAGCTCTTTTCGTCACAGCATAGATAAGCTGACGCTCTCCTCCCTGTGGATATTTCGTCATCAGCTTCGCCACTTCCATTCGCGGCTCCCCTTTTGTAAGTTCTTCTAACTTTGCGATACAATCCGGCTTGTTGTCCTCCACAGCAAAAACTCCCTTCGCATTGTCAAACAGCCGGAGAATGACTTTCATCCCGCTTACCAGTTCTTCCGGATTTTCCATCATTCTGCGGTAATCCGCAGTGATATACGGCTCACATTCCGCACAGTTTGCGATAACGTAGTCGATCTTATCCGGTTCTTTCGGGGAAAGCTTTACTCTTGTCGGGAACCCTGCACCTCCCATACCTACGATCCCTGCATCTGCGATCAGATTGAGGATCTCTTCTTTCGTAAGTTCCTCAAGGGGTTTCGTCGCCAGCTTTTCAGCCTCCGTATATTCCCCGTCATTTTCGATGACGATAGAATTGACCTTTCCTCCTGTCGGTGTGAAATTAGGCGCGATCGTCTTTACCTTTCCGGACACGGAAGAGTAGACCGGAGCGGACACAAACCCTCCTGCCTCCGCGATCTTCTGTCCTTTCAGCACCTGATCTCCTACCTTTACGATTGGAGACGCCGGGGCTCCGATATGCTGGGAAAGCGGATACACCAAATCCCCTTTCGGCAGGATCTCGACAATCGCCTTGTCCTTTGCCAGACTTTTTCCGTCATTCGGATGAATCCCACCCTTGAAAGTTAAAAGTCCCATCTTTTTTCCTTCCTCCTCGTTCATTTTTTAACAGAACCTGGAACATGAAAAAACAGAGGCCAAAAGCCTCTATTTCTTCTGTTTCGTTATAATGTCACGGTCCCTTCAGAATTACTCTTCTTCAGAAGTCTGCACTTCTTCTGCTGTTTCTTCTGCCGGTTCCAGTGCTTTCATGCTTAAGCTGATTTTTTTCTCTTCTTCATTCAGATCCACTACTTTCGCTGTGATCTCCTGTCCAATCTTCAGTACATCAGACGGTTTTTCCACATGTGCTCTGGAAATCTGAGATACATGGAGAAGAGCATCAACTCCCGGTGCCAGTTCTACGAACGCACCAAAATCTGTCATTCTTGCAACTTTACCTGTCACAACTTTACCTGCTGCAAAACCTTCTGCTGCATTGTTCCACGGATTTGTCTCCGGGAATTTGAGTGATAATGCGATTTTTGTATCGTTGATATCTTTCACAAGTACTTTTACAGTTTCTCCTACCTGGAAAAGCTTCTTCGGATTGTCAACACGTCCCCATGACATTTCGGAGATATGAAGGAGACCATCCACTCCGCCCAGATCGATGAAAGCGCCGAAATCTGTCACGTTCTTCACTGTTCCTTCTACTGTGTCGCCCACTTTCAGGTTTGCAAAAAGTTCTTTCTGTTTTTCTGCTTTTTCAGCAACCAGAATCTGTCTTCTGTCTCCGATGATACGGTTTCTTCTCGGATTGAATTCGCTGATAACAAATTCAATCTCCTGTCCCTGATACTTGTTCAGATCTTTTTCATAAGTATCGGATACAAGACTTGCCGGGATAAATACCCTGGCTTCTTCTACAACAACGCTGAGACCGCCTCCAAGAATCTGTGTAACCGGTGCTTTCAGAACTTCTTTGTTCTCAAAAGCTTCTCTGAGTCTTTCATTTCCTTTTTCAGCAACAAGTCTCTTATATGTCAGTAAAACCTGTCCTTCTCCGTCGTTTACTTTCAGAACTTTAGCTGTCATGGAATCACCAACAGATACCATGGTTGTGAGATCTGCATTCGGTTCGTTTGTGTATTCGCTTCTTGTAATGATACCGTCAGCTTTGTATCCGATGTTGAGAATGATTTCATCTGGTTTCACATCGATAACTGTACCTTCTACAACCTCTCCATTGTGTATTGTTTTGAATGATTCCTCCAACATTTGTTCAAAAGTTAAGTCTGACATTATTTTGAACCTCCTCAATTATATTATTGGGCGTGGATGCCCCTGCTGTAATACCTACTGCTTCCACGGACTTTAACTGTAATTGATTCATATTCAAATCGTCAAGAGTCTGTATGTAGTACGTATTTTTACATGCCTTTTCACATATTTCAAATAACTTCTGGGTGTTCGAACTATGTTTGTCTCCTATAACAATCATCGCGTCCACCTCTGCTGCAATGCGGGAAGCCTCTATCTGACGCTCCTTTGTAGCATTACAGATCGTATTTAAAACACTTATATCATAACGCGTTTTCAAAAGAATTTCAACTAAATATTTGAATTTATTGTAATTAAATGTCGTTTGAGACACAATACAGATTTTATTTCCATTTTCTGCCTCAGACAGCGAGTTTTCCAATGTAAAAGCCCTCGCTTCCTCCTCGCTTTCGATGACGCTGACCCTGTCTTTTGCCCATCCTTTTATCCCTTTTACCTCGGGATGCTCCTTGTTCCCAATGATGATAATATACTTGCCGTTATCGCTCTCTGTTTTGACAATATTATGAATCTTTTTTACAAACGGGCAGGTCGTATCCACATATGGAATTCCTTTCTCCTCCAGTTTGTCATAGATCTGTTTTCCCACCCCATGGGAACGGATAATGACAATGCCGTCATCAAGGCGATCCAGATCCTCTTCTGTATGCAGTACGCCCACACCTTTTTTCTCCAGATCTTTGACCACTTCTTCATTATGTATAATAGGACCAAATGTATAGATTTCCGGGACATGAGCCTCGCCCGCCTCAAGTCTTTTCTGCCGTTTTTCCACTTGCTCATACACCGCATCTACTGCTCTTTTTACCCCAAAGCAAAATCCTGCTGTCTTTGCCAATCTTATTTCCATGTTTTCTCCTTCTTCTTTCTATTCCACAGTCTCCATGTCAATGCTGCCACGGCCACTCCGGCGAGCACGCCGCCGCTGTCGATCAAAACATCTGTGATCATCGCACCTCTGCCCGGAACGAAAAGCTGATGGAACTCATCGCCAGCTGCATAACATGTACCGATCCCCCAGGCGAACCCCCTTATCTTTCCAAGTGTCGTCTTCGTCCCGGAGCGGATCGTCTGAAACAAGAGGAATCCAAGGATCGCATATTCCGTCGCATGAGCCGCCTTTCTGACCGGATATTCAATCGCTTCCGCAAATGTATCTTGACGCTCTTTCGTCCAGCTTTCAAAATCAGACACAAAGATTTCTCCGATCATCTTCCCCACAAGCAGGCTGTCTTTGGAAGATTCTCCGGCCGTCTTTGCCGAAAAAGCGAAAATCACAGCCATCCATACGACCGCAAGTGCCGCCCAGATATTCCTCCATTTTTTCATATTCGTTTCCTTCCAATCTTTATCTGAATGCATTATACTCGTTCATCACTTTCCAAGTCAAGATGCGTTCTCCACCAATTCTTGGTTTTGCAAAAACTTTGCAAAAAAATGTTGCAATTTTCCTCTTTTCACGTGATAATAGTATTGAATATGACAGTATGTCCGCTGAGAGAATGATTTAGAAAAAATAAAAATAAAATCAAACAACCTCAATCTATCACAATAAAGAATTCTCTCCTGCGGCAGTGCGTATCTCATACTTATGTCTGTCGGCAGGATGGTATGCTTGGGCTGGCGGACATGGGTTATTGTTGTATTCTCATCACAAAAGACTCCACGACAAACGCCGGAGTGACAGGCCTCCCACCTGTTCTCCGGCGTTTCTTTGTCTGGATACATTCAGGATTTCCAACTGATTTTTTCGATTTCATATATGGAAACAGCATCATCACAATTGATGATCATCTTTACAGTGTAATTCCGCTTGAACTCTTTCCCGTTTCTTGTTCCTTCCATTTTGATCGTGCAGCTTACTCTTCCGAGTGTGCTGCCCTGATATTCCACTTTATATGCATCCTTGATCTTCGTGTCAACGGAAGTAACAGTGACCTCTGCGTTAGTATAGAGTTTTTCCCGGTCTTTCTGTAGTTTCTCCCGGTCTTCATCCGAAGCAATACTGGAGTACAAGGTCGTATCAATGACCATTTTCTCTTCCTCTTCTATACTGCTGTCCACAATCAAAAATCCGGAAGCCCATCCCATGATCCCTGTCTTGATTTCTTCCTTTTCTTCCTTTGAAAACGAATCTCCTTTGTCTGGAATTTTTTCTGAAACATAATCGATCGGCGATGTCTCTGCCTCTTTCTCCTTCGTGTCTTCCGAAGAGCAAGCACACAATCCTGCAGAAAGCAGGCATACGGCAACAATAAATGATATAATATTCTTATGGATTCTTTTCATCTGCACCTCATTTTATCACAAAACCATTGCCTGAAATATAATATTCCAGGCAATGGTTTTATTTGTTTTTGGTTATTTGGAAATGAATTTTTTGTTTATTATTTGCGGAATCTTCTTGCCAATACTGCTGCGATTGCTGCAAGACTTCCGATTACTCCTACTGCAGGAATTGCTGCATTTGCAGTATCCCCTGTCTTCGGAGCATCTTTTTTGTCATCTTTTACGTCTGCCTTTACTTCTGTTGTATCATCTGTCTTGTTGTTATCATTGTCAGACGGTTTAGATGGATCTACCGGTTCAGCCGGATCTGTCGGATCTGTTGGGTCTGTTGGATCACTCGGATCTGTCGGATCACTCGGATCTGT